>JADFYA010000214.1 GCA_015233285.1 Deltaproteobacteria bacterium
AAGAATTTTTAACACACGCAGCGTTGGTTTTCCTACTCGGCTATATGGGCTCCGCATGCGAAGCCCATATAGCCGATCCCACCCACTCAACAGGCCCGGCGGCAGGGGACGAAAAAGAAGAGGGGGGACGTCTTCAATATACGAGGGGTTACCAAACATAGCCCAGGGTCAGCGAAGCGCCACCCTGGGTACATGGTTCCAATGCGCTCTGCACCCTTAAGTTGATGACATTGGGTTACGGGTTACGGGTTACGGAAATTATGATAGTTATGATAATGCCCCAGGCTTAGCCGAATATGAGGGAAAATAATTTGTGTACTCCAATAGCAGCAGGGCGGAAGACAAGTGATAGCAACGCATCAAACGCACCGCATGACGCTCAACCCGCAACACGCAACCCGTTATTGTTTTGGTCCGGAGACGGAGATCATCCGCCACAATTTTTCCGAGAATGTCCGGTGTGAAGGATCAAAATTCGCGGTGCAGACTATTTTTAAGTATCGTGTCTTGATGGTTAAGCCCTTGATGGTCAAGAAAAGAATGACGTAGTTGTCGGTATCTTTTGTTGCGGTCTCGACCTGGGCCGGGCCGGTGTAACGGGAGTAGATTTTGTTATCAGGAGAAGTATAAAAGGCTAAGGTGTTGCCGGAAAAGATCGTTTTACCGCCTTTTTCAGATAGGTTGCCAACCAATTTGATGGTATCGATCCGCTTTGGCGAACCCAAATCCACCCCGATGGAAGCGTGATTGACCCCGAAGAAGACTTCTTCCAAAGGAACCCACAGATTGATCGGGGTGGATTCCGGCTGGGGGTCATTGAAGATAATCCCTGGGATGGACGGCAGCACATTGGGGTCACTGGTCGCCCGGTTTTCCGGGTCAGAGTCGGCCGACCAGCCAGATGCCGGAAGACATACGCTAACGGATAGCAGGACATAAATCAGTGCCCTGATCAAAAGGGATTCTAACCGGTTATAGGGGAAATGCTTAATAGCTGAATATATATCTCGCATGTAACCAACCTTTTTCAAGCCGCGGCCCTATGTTGCCACAGGTGATAGCCGCTGGAAAATATTCTTGAGTTTGCCGGTCCACTCGATTAGCCCATCGAACGCCGTAAGACTCTCTAACACCAAATTGCCGCACTTGTCGATAACAATTCTTTATCCGGGTTAGCCGGGTAAGACAATACTTTTTGCCGGCGGTGATCGGATTATCGGAACAAGGATTCACGGCCGCAACTGCTCCAACGGCGCCTGGGGGTCAAACCCGTGAAAAAAAATGGCCAACCAGATTTCTAAAATCAACAACATCCATAATCGATGGCCGTGATTGACCCGGCCCGCCAGGTGTTCCTGGAACAACTGAATCACGCTCTCCGGTCTAAAGAACTCATTGATTCCGGCGGCAGGATGTTCCAGGATCCTTTTGGCCGTAAGACCAAACCCACCCCGAAACCAGGCATCCAGAGGAATGGCGAATCCTTGCTTGGACCGATGAATCACCTCCGGAGGCAGCAGGCGCTTGGCCAGACTCTTCAGCAGGCGTTTGTGCTGCCCTTGACTCACCTTATAATCCACCGGCAAAGAGGCCGTCAACTCGATCAGCCGGTGGTCGAGAAAGGGGGACCGGGTCTCCAGGCCATGGGCCATGGCCGCTATATCCATTTTAACCAACAGATCATCGGGTAAATATGTGTGTGTATCTATGTATAATATCTTCTCTACTACATTGGAAGAAGCCGCCTCAGCCTGAGCCAGGAGTTCTTCCATGTCTTCAACGTAATTGAATACACCTGGGATAAGCCCTTCCCGGTAAAGGCCCTGTTTCCTCTCCGGAGTAAAAAAAATAGGAAAATATAATGACCTGGCCTCGGGAAACAGGAGACCGGTCCAGATCCGATGGAGTGGCCCCTGACCACCTTTTCCGGGATTGACCAGTCGCCGAAACTGGGACCTGATCCTGGCTCTGATGCTTCGAGGCAAACGGTGCCACCAGGCGGCCAGGGGATGAATCCGGTATTTGCCATAGCCACAGCACAATTCATCGCCGCCGTCTCCATTCAAAGCCACCGTCACCTCCTGCCGGACCTGCTGGGCCAGCCAAAAGGTAGGCAAAATTGATGAGTCGGCCATCGGTTCAGACAAGTGCCAGACGATTTTGGGCAAAACGGCCAGAGCATTCGGCTGAACCAGGAGCTCATGATGGTCGGTCTGATATCTATCGGCCACCATCTTGGCATAATCCGCTTCGTTGTATTCTTCTTCAGCAAAGCTGACGGAAAAAGTCTTGACCGGCCGGTGCCCGAGTTGAGCCATGACGGCCGTAACCAGGCTGGAATCCAGGCCGCCGGACAGCATCACCCCCAACGGGACGTCGCTGACCAACCGGCACTGGACGGCCTCGCTGAGAGATTGATAAACTTCGGCTTCCGCCTCCTCAAAGGTCAGGTTCCGTTTTATCGAATAGTCAATATCCCAGTAGCGATATACATTCGTCTGCCCTCGTTCACAAATCAGGGCGTGTCCCGGCGGCAGCTTGGAGATACCCTTAAACATAGTTTTGGGATGGGGTACGAATTGCCGGGCCAGGTATTGATCCAGGGCTGTCGGATCTATCTCCCGGTTAACTCCGGGGACCTCCAAAATGGCCTTAATCTCGGAGGCAAAGATGATGCCGTCCCGACTCAGATGATAAACCAGCGGCTTCTTGCCCAGGCGGTCCCTGGCCAGTAACAACCTGTCTTTGGTCGAATCATACACGGCCAGGGCAAACATTCCGCGCAGGTATTGAAGGCAATCAAGACCATATTCCAAATAGCAGGCTAAAAGCACCTCGGTATCGGACCGGGTCTGGAAGTCATATTTGGCCTCCAGAGATTTTCTGAGCTCCAGGAAGTTGTAGATTTCACCATTGAAGACAAGCCACACAGTTCCATCGGGGCTGGCCATGGGTTGCCCGGCCCGGTCACTCAGATCGATCACGGATAGTCTCCGGTGTCCCAACCCAATGTGATCTTTATAATAGTATCCCTGGCCATCGGGCCCGCGATGAGCCAGCTTGTCGGCCATCCGGTGGATGACTTGCCGATCCACCGGCTTACCCGTTTTATAGTTGAATATTCCAGTGATGCCACACACGACAATTTGCTCCGAATCCGGCCGTCCGAGTTATCTGGTCAATACATTTCCTTGACGGCCAACCGAATCGAGAAAAGGGATAGAGCAACAAGTTTTTTGAAGCCTGACCCGCCAACCTGAAGATCTAGCCAGGTCAACGGTAGCCTCATCCGGAACGGCTATCCGGTCAATTCCGGCCTCTAGGGCCAGGGCCTCCAAGAGCCGGCCTTTCTTTCCCCGGGGCCGTTCACATCCCAGAGAGACGGGGGTATCAGGCAACAAGGACCGGCCCGCACCCAGGAGCTCGGCCAACTCTTCCAGGTCAGGCGGCGTGACGTCGGACATGGGTGTGCCCTTGAAAGGGGTCAGCACGACCAGTACCGCCGCGGCCGGGCGATGGGCGGCGATGATTTGCCAGGCCTGATATTCTCCATTGATTTGCCCAAAATACAGCCCCGCCACAATATGCGGGACCATATCCAGGCCGGCTTCGGTCAAGGCGTCCAGGGTCCTTTTGATGTCGCTCAGCCCCCCGTCCAGCCGTAGAACCTCCCTGGCCGTGCGTTCGTCACCGACCACATCGGTCAGCGCCTGGTCAACCCCGGCTTGTTTAAGCCGCCCGGCCGTTTGGGCCGTCATAATTCCGGTATGGATGGATACGATTAAGCCCGTTTCTTCTTTAACCGCCGCAATGGCATCGCAGAATCGGGCCCAGGGGACAACCCCGCGGGAATCCGATCCCCCTGATAGCAGGACCCCGATGTTTCCTTGAGCCGCCAATTGTCGACAAGTGCTAATCAACCTCTCCGGTGTTTCAGCCGGGATCATCGGAATGAGTAACCGCCCCTGGCAATGTTGACAATTAAGCCGGCAATCCGGCCCAGTGATGGAAACGGCCGGATATTTTCCACGTTCCTGCCCATCTTTGATCATTCCGGGCAAATAAAAAGTAATCTCCCTGGATCCGATCTTCTTATCTGAGGGCGTCTGGTTAACTGTCATCCCGTGTTCCATTAAGGTTAAAAATTCATTGGCTGGATCGTAGAGTTGCTGCTTGGGCATCCAGTCACGATCCAAGGGGTGATCGCGCTCAAAGTCGGAGACACGTCGGACGACGGCTCCCAGGCAGTTTTTTACGGGACAAAAAATTTGGCTGGCTGACTTAGTTTCGGCTGAAACGGTCTGGTTATGGTTTTACTGCCGTATCCATCTCCCGGATGAACTGATCCAAAGAGGCGGCCGTAACTGCACTCTTAAGTAAGGCATCTAACATATCCAGATCGCTTATGCACTCAATGGTTTGAAGTATTCCGGGGGGTAGGATTTCAAAACGTAATTTTACAATTTGGATAATATCCTGACGGGACTTCAGTACCACGCCCTCGAGCTTTCCCTCGAGCTTTCCCTCGAGCAGGCCCTCAAGCTTTCCTTCTACCAGGCCCTCAAGCTTTCCCTCAAGTAAGCAAGCCAGTCTGCCCCCTTTGTATTCTATTTCTCTGATAACCTCGTAGGCGGCTGATTCAATCATGATATCCCTCCTCCTGGAAATCAACTTTCCGGCCATTTCTTTGGACACCAGGCCGGCAAAAATGGCGGTAATGGTCAATAAATCAGCTTTGTCCTTTGTCGGCAAATGACTTTTATAGATTGACTTGTCTACTGCATCCAGGGCCTCGGCTCCATGGCGCATTAAAGGGACCAGCGGCATCAGACAAACAGCCCCTCCGGCCATAATATCCTGCGCCTCAAGCTCATAAACTCGAATTAACCTAAATCGAAATTGGACCTCACTGTCCTGGTATATTTCAGAAGCTCCGGCGGCCGGCAGCAGGAGAATGACACAGGAGATTACCTCCACATGATATTTTAACATGTATCGATACCGATATTCAAGCAACCTCATCGCCGCCGTCTCCATTCAAAGCCACCGTCACCTCCTGCCGGACCTGCTGGGCCAGCCAAAAGGTAGGCAAAATTGATGAGTCGGCCATCGGTTCAGACAAGTGCCAGACGATTTTGGGCAAAACGGCCAGAGCATTCGGCTGAACCAGGAGCTCATGATGGTCGGTCTGATATCTATCGGCCACCATCTTGGCATAATCCGCTTCGTTGTATTCTTCTTCAGCAAAGCTGACGGAAAAAGTCTTGACCGGCCGGTGCCCGAGTTGAGCCATGACGGCCGTAACCAGGCTGGAATCCAGGCCGCCGGACAGCATCACCCCCAACGGGACGTCGCTGACCAACCGGCACTGGACGGCCTCGCTGAGAGATTGATAAACTTCGGCTTCCGCCTCCTCAAAGGTCAGGTTCCGTTTTATAGAATAATCAATATCCCAGTAGCGATATACATTCGTCTGCCCTCGTTCACAAATCAGGGCGTGTCCCGGCGGCAGCTTGGAGATACCCTTAAACATAGTTTTGGGATGGGGTACGAATTGCCGGGCCAGGTATTGATCCAGGGCGGTCGGATCTATCTCCCGGTTAACTCCGGGGACCTCCAAAATGGCCTTAATCTCGGAGGCAAAGATGATGCCGTCCCGGCTCAGATGATAAACCAGCGGCTTCTTGCCCAGGCGGTCCCTGGCCAGGAACAACCTGTCTTTGGCCGAATCATAAACGGCCAGGGCGAACATCCCGCGCAGGTATTGAAGACAATCGGGGCCATATTCCAAATAGCAGGCTAAAAGCACCTCGGTATCGGACCGGGTCTGGAAATCATATTTGGCTTCCAGAGATTTTCTGAGTTCGAGAAAGTTGTAGATTTCACCATTGAAGACAAGCCAAACAGTTCCATCGGGGCTGGCCATGGGTTGCCCGGCCCGGTCACTCAGATCTATCACGGATAGTCTCCGGTGTCCCAACCCAATGTGATCTTTACAATAGTATCCCTGACCATCGGGCCCGCGATGAGCCAGCTTGTCGGTCATCCGGCGGATGACTTGCTTGTCCACCGGCTTACCCGTTTTATAGTTGAATATTCCAGTGATGCCACACACGACAATTTGCTCCGAATCCGGCCGTCCGAGCTATACGGGCAATACTTTTCCTTGACGGCCAACCAAATCGAGAAAAGGGATAGAGCAACAGGTTTTCTGAAACCTGACCCGCCAACCTAAAGATCTAGCCAGGTCAACGGTAGCCTCCTCTGGAACGGCTATCCGGTCAATTCCGGCCTCTAGGGCCAGGGCCTCCAATAGCCGGCCTTTCTTTCCCCGGGGCCGCTCACAACCCAGAGAGATGGGGGTATCAGGCAACAAGGACCGGCCCGCACCCAAGAGCTCGGCCAACTCCTCCAGGTCAGGCGGCGTTACGTCGGCCATGGGCGTACCCTTGAAAGGGGTCAGCACAACCAGTACCGCCGCGGCCGGGCGATGGGCGGCGATAATTTGCCAGGCCTGATATTCTCCCTTGATTTGCCCAAAATATAGCCCAGCCACAATATGCGGGACCATGTCCAGGCCGGCTTCGGTCAAGGCGTCCAGGGTCCTTTTGATGTCGCTCAGCCC
>JADFYA010000215.1 GCA_015233285.1 Deltaproteobacteria bacterium
AACCAGCAACCAGTGGGCGTGGTGTTACCCTTCTTCGTGGAGTTGGCCGTGGCCGAAACCGAACCGGGGGTAAAAGGAGATACGGCCAGTGGTGGATCAAAACCGGCCAAACTCGAGACCGGCGCCGTCATCCAGGTCCCGCTTTTCATTAATGAAGGTGATCGACTCAAGGTGGATACTCGGACCGGCGAGTACATCGAACGGGCCAAGTAACCGGGATTCTGGAATTATGGTTGCTTGTTGCTCGTTGCTTGGCTTTAGTTACCTGTTACTTGAGATGGGCTACGAATACCTGTGCCAATAAGATGACGTCTTAATTGAAAAACATGGTAAATTTTGCTTTTTGTAATGTCGGAACCAGCAACCCAATGTCATTGACTTAAGGGCAGGGTCATCGGATCCTATTCTAAATAAATGGTCAATTCCGATTAAGCCCTGAAAGGGCGCTCTAGGTTAGCCCAGCGGCAACGCCCTGGGTATGGGCGGCGACTATACAAAATAACCTATAATGACCACATAAAATCCTTGGCAATTCAGCACCTCAGCCGTATCTGGATATCCCATTCAAAGGAAATGGCTTTGAGGGCCGGCCGACCTCCTGAGCATCTTGCTGACACGTAACCTGTCGTATTTCCCAGGGCGTTGCCCTGGGCTAACATAGAGCGCCCCTCCGGGGCTCTTAATCGGAATAGACTATTTTAAAAAAAATTTAGCTCGTTTGTCCGCACACTTAAGTCAATGACATTGACCTGTAACCAGCAACAAGAACCAAGCAACAAGCAACCATCAACCCTAGATCTGGTCGTCTTGCGCCTGGCCCATGACGCGGCTGATCAATTCCGGGGTGACGTACCATTGCAACCGGCCACCCAGTGCCCCGAAGGTGGTTACTTGTATTTTGGCCAAGGTGCCGTTGTCGGCGAATAAACCCAACTCGGCCCGGTCGGCCAGCAGATGGGCCGTGATCCTGGCCAGTGAAGGCAAATGACCGGCCACCAGCACTGCCGGATGACCGGCGAACCGGTCTAAATAAGCCACAGCCTCTTGCGCATCAGCCATGGGTTTGAGTAACTCCGTAGAAATGATCTGGCCTTGCGGAACCCCGGTTTCTTGGGCGCAGATACTGGCCGATTCATGCGCCCTCTTTTTCGGGCTGGTCAGAATGGCGTCAAGAGTCACTCCGGTTTTGGCTAACATCCGGGCGCAAATCCGGATTTGGTCACGACCGGCTGAACTCAAACCTTCTTCCGGATCAATTTCTTTTGACAGCGCTTGACCGTGACGGATCAAATACAGGTCCATCTGAATTAACCTCCTGGCAAAGTGTGAAGCAGAGTGGAAAATCAGGGTATCGTTGATTTTGACGCGAATGCCGCGGCATCGCCGGCCCATCCCGACCAGTCGGAAGGGTCGGATAAGCGTCGATCTGATCGTCACAAGATTGATCAGTTAGTCCTCGTCTATTCTGATGATTATAGTAAGGTGCTAAGATACTTTGATCTTTCCGTCGGCGGGCTGTGCATCAGGGCAAAGCGGGCCTTTAACCCCAAAGACCGCCTACAAATGAACCTCAATCTGAAAATGTTAACCAAGGGAATGGTCTGGGAGGAGACCTGCATTGCCTCGGCTGAGGTCGTGCACTCAGTCTATCAGAAAGAATACGATGCGTACCTGACTGGATTAAGATTCGTCGATCTTGAACCTCAAGTTATGCAGGCCGTTGAAGCAGCCTGTTCCTACCTGGAAGCTCAGAATCGGCCGCCCCAAGACACCGGAGCCACGATTGAAGAGTTGGGTTGCTACCTGGAAAGACTGATGGAAAAATCTCCGTCATTTTGACGGGGTCCGGGCCTCCCGGCTGTCCGGTAATCCGGCGTAGAAGGCGGCCCAATTGCCGCCCATGATGCGGCTGATGGAATCTTCGTCGTAGCCGTGCCGGTCAAACATCTCCTCCAAACCACGGAGCCCGGCCAGATCCGGTAGCCCCAATGTCTCTAAATCAAATCCATAGAAATCCGTCCCCAGCCCCACTCCCTGCGGTCCGTAACCCTGGACCAGCCAATCTATTTGCCGGAAGACGTCTTCGACATTGACTTGGCCGTCAAGAGCCAGCATTTCCGGATTCACCGTTACTCCCACCACTCCCTGCCGGTTGAAAACGGCTTCCAGGTGTTCTCGATCCAGGTTTCGGCTCCGAGGGCAGAATTGGCGGAACCCGGTGTGGGAGGAGATCAGCGGGCCGTTATAAATGTCCAACAGATCATAAAAACACGGGTCGGCCAGGTGGGCGATGTCAATCCCGAATCCGTTTTTGTCCAGGGCCTTGACCAGGTTCTTGCCGGCCGCGGTCAAACCTTCCGGATGGCCGACTCCATTGCCCTGGCCGATGCGGTTGACCCCGGCGTGGGTTAACCCCACCATCCAGATTCCCCTATCTTTGAGCTCGCTCAGACTTACCGCCCCGTCCACTAAGGCATCGGCGTTTTCCAACAGCTCGATCACCCCTGTCCCAGTCGCCGCATCCAGGCAGGCGGCCAGGTCCGCCGCGGTCCCGACGTGTTGCAATCCGGTCAGAAATTCATCTGCGTATTGGAACAACCTCCTGAGATGGCCGGCCGAGGTCCCCGGTCCGTTATACTCATCCGGGCAATAGAGGGCCGAGACGATCACTTTAACTCCGGCCCGGTTCATGTCGGAAAGGGTCACCGGACCTGAGGCGACCCGGTGAAACGGCACCTGGGGGTGATGCCGCATCAACCCGTAAACCAGATCCACATGGCCATCGAAAATTGGTCTGCGCAATCCAACCTCCCTCCCTATCTCACCGTTTTAATATAACAACTGCGGATAAGCTCAAAATGATTGGCATGGTTCCGCAGCCTCCACCAGACCTCGCCCCGGTCCCGCACCTCCCACCCCGGGCTAAGGCTATTCGAGCGTCGGCCACAGAGCAGCTCTTTCACATTGTCCCGCCCCTTACCGGTAAATGGGCCGGTTGAGACGCCGCCCAGCCAGTTTTCTTCGGCCGCGGCCTCGATTGACCAGGAGTAGGGATCAGACAGCAGCAACTGGGCCCCGGAATTCCGGGATATCCGGTTCAACTCCTGCAGATGAACCAGAGGGAAGGGGACCTTATCGAGCAGGTTGAGGGATGATGCGGCGGAAAACAATCCGGATTTGAAGGGTAAGGCGAGCGCATCGGCGACAATGAATTCAACCCGGCCGGGGTCCCAGTTAGAGGGCCGGGTAATGTTTCGGGGCGTGTTCAGCCGGCCTTCATCAATCAAGTTGAAGTCGATCCGGCCCTGGGTCATCAGCCGGCGGGCGGCGGTAACAAACTGGATGGAGTTGTCCAAACCGATGGCAAAGTCGAATTTTTGGCTCAGTTCAAAGGTGAATCGCCCCACCGCGCAACCCAGGTCCAGGGCCGGGCCCGGAGCCGGGTTAAGTAAACCGCTCCAGGCCGTGTACGCTGACGAGGCATCCTGATCATGGAACATGTCTGCGTAATGCCCCCAGAGGTAGGCGGACAGAGAGGCCGGGTCTTCATATTTTGACGGCCCCGCCTGGGCTGAAGAGGCAGAACGGGGCAAGAGAAAGGCCAGACCGTCCTGGATGGGGTAGGCCGCCCCACACTGAGCACAATGCAGCGTCCCGGTGATGATTTCCCGGCTGTCTCGGCTTTCTGGGCTGCAGGACAGGCCGTTTTCCGCGGGCAGGCACGAGGGGCAAATGATCCAGTCGAGGAGTTTGGTTTTCATAGGTGCTCGGGGCTTGTTTCTGGTTGCTTGTTGCTGGTCAATGGATTGACTTAAGAGACGGACAAATGAGCTAAATCTTCTAAAATAGCCAATTCAAAACAAGCCCCAACGGGGCGCTCTAGGTTTTCCCAGGGCACCGCCCTGGGAAATACGGCAGGTTACGTATCAGCAGGATGGTCAGGTGGTCGGCCAACCCCCAAAGTCATGTCCTTTGAATGGGATATCCGACTACGGCTGAGGTGCTGAATTGCCAATGATTTTATGTGGGCATTATAGGTTATTTTGTATAGTCGCCGCCCCTACCCAGGGCGTTGCCCTGGGCTAACCTAGAGCGCCCTTTCAGGGCTTAAGCGGAATTGACATTTTATTAAATTCAGCTCATTTGTCCGTCTCTTAAGTCAATGACATTAACTATCCACGAGCAACGAGCAATAAGCAACCAGCAACAAAAAATGGGAGACCTTGGAGATCTCCCATTCATGAGTGTGAAAGTCTGATCATGATTTATTCCGGGCCATGGCAGGCGGGCGCATGGCAAGCCGGGGCATGACAGGCCGGAGCGTGACAAGCCGGAGCATGGCAGCTAGCCGCGTGGGACTCTTTTTTTTCGACGTTAGAGATCTTCAGCACCTGATTCACCTCCTTATATTATACGTTATGTCAGACTACTCGGACGTAAGCAGTTTCATCTGACCCAAGGTTTGAATTGCCGTCACCACTTCGGACAAGAACTGGGTTGGGCTGAGGCCGCCGCCGTATTCGGGGTAGAGTGACCGGGCGACGTCCTCCGGAGTCTGCTTACCGTCACAGTGCTCCAAGAGTTCACGGCCGAATGGGTTAATCTCAGAGACGTCTAATTGCATCTTCTCTTGTTTGAATATAAGATGAGTCGGCTCCGGCGGATAATCCGCCTTGACCAGGCCCAGTTTCAGGTCGGTGATGATCTGGGGCATAGGGTAGTCAAATTCGGCCAGGATAACCATGGGGCTTTTGACGGGAAGAAAGCCTTCGACCTGGTGGATATCCAGGTTAAACTGACTGGAGGCCAGGTCGTATTGACCCACCTCAAGACTCAAGGTTTCGTATCGTATCATTTCCGGCAGGAATTTGAAAGTAAAATCGCGTTGAGCTAATCCACCTTCGATGGTATACAGGCCAAAATACTTATAACAATCCTCTGGTGTCAGGGTCGGCGCATCCCTCTCAAGCTTTCTGGTCAGCCAATTCAACCAGTCCAGGAAGGCCACAGCGATAGACCGGTTCATCTCCCGGCAAAGAAGAAGAAAGGACTTGGGGTAATACCTGATCATAATAGGGAAATAGCCGGCGACCAGGTTTAATTCGGGGAGCTTCAGACCGGGGCAGGGTAGATTATAAAAACTACTGAAAATAAGCGGATAGGCGTCAATCAGGTGGTCGTCTTGAGCCTGCCGGCGGTCGTTATGGAATTCCAAGCCCAGAGAGAAATAGGTGTCGGTTACCCTGACTAAACGGTCCTGATATCGGTTATATAGCTCAGTTCCAGGCAGCACGGTGGGCAACTGCAGCAACGGATTATTGTTGCCGACTATCCCGGCCATCAGGGCCAGTTCCAGCGTCGCGTCGATATCTTGGATGTCTTCTTCCGGAAAGCCGATCACAAAACTTAAGGTGGGGATGATTCCATGCGCCGCGGTGTCCCTGACCCGCTCAAACAATATGCCATGGTCAATGTGTTTTCGGATAAACGCCAAGGTTTTCTTAGACCCGGAATCGATCCCGTAGCACAAGGACTCGCATCCGGCCCGGTGCATCAAATCAAGCAGATCGGTATCGACACTGTCCAGCCGGGAGATACAATACCAGGGTAGATGGTTAAGGCCCTGGTCAATCACCTGCCGGCAGAATGATTCGACAAATTCCCGCTTGGCCGTGAACTGGTCAAAGGCCAGGAGAAAACATTCGGCGCCCAAATTGCCGCTCAGGTTGTGCATCTCCGCGACCAACCGGGCCACGGAAAAGGTCCGGCTCCGCCGCCGCCAGAGAATGGATTCCGAGCAATAGACGCACTGGTGGGGACAGCCGCGGCCTGCCTCCAGGATGGCGATGCTGCGGGGGATATGACAGGCGGCCCGGTACTCCCCCAGGGGTGGGGCAAAGCTGTAATCCGGCAAGGGCAGACTGTCCAGGTCTGGGATGAGGTCCCGATCAGCGCCCCGGATGATCTGATTATTTTGCCGGAAGGTCACGCCCGGGATACCCTCCGCCGGGCCGATCCGGTCTATCCTGCTGCCCAGGTCGTAATGGGCGACTAACTCCCCAAAGGTAATTTCACCCTCGCCCCGGACAACGGCATCGATCCAGGGGAAGGATTCCAAAGTCATCACGTCGACAAATCCGGCGTTGTGACCTCCGATGACGACCTTAATGGCGGGCCTGACTTGTTTAACCCGTTGGGCGATCTGAATCACGGCGGGATAAGTGGTGCACTGGGCCGAAAACCCGACCAGGTCGGGCCGCCCGGCCAGAATAATCTCGGCGCAATGGTCATAGATCCGGTCATCCCGCTGGAGCACTCCCTGCCGGATGGCCAGGACAAAATCATGAATGACCACCTGGTGGGGGGTCTCCTTCAGGGAGGTAGCCAGATTGATCAACCCCAGCGGCGGCAGATTATACATCGATTCCAGATAGAATGGCGGAAAAACTAAGGTAATGTTCATCTATTATATTATGACCGTGTCCATTAGTTATCCAAATGTGGGCGGCATAACCCCACACCATCCCATATTCACCCACAAAAGCAGCTTTGGTTTAATCGGCTTCGGTCATGGCCATGATTAGGGCGCCCTTGGCCGTGGTGTTGAATGGGTCTT
>JADFYA010000216.1 GCA_015233285.1 Deltaproteobacteria bacterium
CCTTTGAGATCAGGTAGGTTCTTTCCAATAAAAGGCTCTGTCCCACCGGCGGTGCGGTCATTAAAAACAGCTCAGCCAAAGGACGGGTCAACCGGGTATCCTCTCCCGAAATATCTGCCACATCCCGCAAATAAACCTCCGACCCGGTGACGGTGCTTTTAGGCGAAACGACCACATTCACCTGGGGAACGTCCTGAGCCAAAGATATCCCCGCAGCCATGAGCAGGATAATCAGGCCAAGGGCCCCGGTCCCTTTTCTACTTGGTCGTAAGTACATAATTAATTACCTCTTCAGGTTGTTAGCCGCTTGCAGCATTTCGTCGGAAGTAGTGATGGCTTTTGAATTGGCCTCATAGGCGCGTTGGGCCACGATCATGTTGACCATTTCCTCCACCACGGACACATTGGAGCTTTCAACATAACCCTGGGCAATCGTACCCAGGCCGTCCTGACCCGGAGTCCCGGTAATCACGGCGCCGGAGGCATCCGATTCTCGATAGAAATTGCGGCCCACGGCGATCAGGCCGGCCGGATTGGGAAAGCTGGCTACGACGATGTTACCGACCACATTCTCCACGGTGTTTGATCCCTGACGGACACTAACCGTTCCGTCTGCGCCTATGGAAGTACGAACCGTATCTGAAGGAATGGTAATCGGCGGGTCCAATAAAAAGCCGTCGGAGGTGACGATTTGACCATTCTGATTCAACTTCCACGATGAGGCTCGGGTGTAGGCTGTGTTGCCCAGGTAGGATACCTGAAAGAAACCTTTGCCTTCAATAGCCATGTCCAGTTCGTTTCCGGTCTGCTGAAAATCCCCCTGGGAGAAATTTTTGCCTACCCCGGCAGGGCGGACACCCAGACCCACTTGAATCCCGGTGGGCACTGTCGTGTCTGTGGACGAAGCCGAGCCTGGTTCCTTCAGTATCTGGTATAGCAGGTCCTGAAAATCGACCCGGCTTCGCTTATACCCGGTGGTGTTGACGTTGGCGATGTTGTTCGATATCGCGTCAACATTCAGTTGCTGGGCCTCCATACCGGTGGCCGCAGAGTAAAGACTTCTTAACATGGCTGTTCCCCCTGTCTACTGATTCGGTCGTTAGAAGGATCAGGTAACGCTTCTGCCGACATCGGATATGACACTACTATAGGTTTCATCATAACTCTGCATGACCTTTTGATAAGCTTCAAAGACACGCTGGGTTTCAATCATGTTGGTCATTTCCGTAACGGTGGAGACATTTGATTGTTCCAGCATTCCTTCATGCACGTCCGGTTTGTCCACCGGGGTGGGCGTATCTTCAGGGTCAGCCGGAGCCACGAGATCCTGACCTTTTTTTTCCAGGCGGTAGGGTTGCTTGAAATCAACGATGTCCAGGTCGGCCACCCTGGCCCCGTCTACGTACACGGCCCCTTCATTATCAAAATGGACATTACCCGGCTGGCCGGCCACCTGAGGGTTAATATCTATGGGCTGTCCATTCTTGCCTAATACCTGATTGCCATCACGGGTGACTAGCTGCCCCTGTGCGTTACGTGTAAAATTCCCGGCCCGGGTGTAGAGATTCCCATTAGGCGTTTGGATATTGAAGAAACCCTTGCCGTTCAAAGCTACATCCAATGGTTGGCCGGTTTCTTTTAAGGTCCCTTGGTGCATAAAGGTGTCGGTCCCGGCCACCTTACAATATTGTTCGTAACTTAAAATCAGCGGGGGCTCAAGGGACGTGGATTGTAAGGCTTCACCCGGCTTGGTGGTCTGCTCCGAAGGGACATAGTTCAGGAAAACCCCCGGCTTGGCAGGCAACTTATTGAGGTTCACGTCTCCGGGATGTTGATTACCGGTGTTGGTCCAGATAGGAGACACGGCCTTAAAGCGCAGTTGATCCTTTTTATAGCCCGGGGTATTGATGTTGGCCAGGTTATTGGTAATGGTTTCCATCGCCCGGGTCTGAGCGATTAATCCTGATACGGCGGCAGAAACACCTCGGTCCATGGGCTATCTCCTGTGAGTGTAGTAAGGCACTGCAGGATTTAATGCAATATTCAGGCCATGATTGACATGACATTCATCCCATACGCCCGCCCAAACCAGATCGGACGGTTGGACGCAGCTCTATATGCTTACACTCGGTGTTCATTTGCAATTTTGATGCCGAGAATCAATTCAGAAAAGTCGAAAAAATTCAAGGGGGACGGGCAAGGTGTCCAGCCCGGCAATGAGGCTAAGAAAATCTGAGTTCGACGAGTATTATTAATTAGGAGAGAGACATAAATCCGCAGAGCTAGCAGATGACCGCGGATGGAATAGACTTACAGGCACATGCAATCATTTGTCTTTTTTAATCTGCGCAAATCGGCGCAATCTGCGGATTAAACCATGGCGCTGGGGGATGAAATTTTGCCGGCAGGTGTCATTCTTTTGACGTGGAGGGATATTCCCGAGAAGGATAAAGGTGCGGCAGGCTCGTAGGGCACGGGGGCAATAAAATATGACGATCCGCCGGTATTGACGCTCCGGATGAATCGCCATATTCTCCTTCAAGAAAATTGCTGGGTTATGCTTTTTTGACCTGAAAATGGAACTGCCGGATTCAACTAACCTATCGCCACATAATCCGAGGGGTATTTCGGAAAGGGATGCGGTGATAGGTGAACTTGGGATACCCAATCATCATAGAACCGAAGCTGCCGTGTCCGGCCGGCAAATCCAAGGCCGAGATCAGGGGGGGGAAGAAAGTCGCTGCAGCGTTAAAGTATCCGGCCCAGCAGGCCCCCAAACCCAGCGCATACGCAGCCAACTCCAGGTAGGTCACGGCAATGGTGCAAGCCGGTAGAGCCGGTGGGTAGTCCTTAGGTGCATGGGCAATGATCAGATGGGGCGCCCCGCGCAAAATCCGGTCCTGTCCCCGCTCCCACGCCATCTTGACCAGATCCATATGATAAGCCTTGGCCATGGCCGGATTCTCTTTAAGCATAAAGTCCATCCAATCCGCCACCATCTGGGTCAGGCGCCGCACCTCCGCGGTGTCTTCTATCACCAGCCAATGGACCGGCTGGGCATTGTGGCCCGAAGGCGCGTAACCGGCCCAGTCAATGACCTGAGTCAGCTCTGCCCGAGGCACCGGTTTATCTTTATAGACCCGGATAGATCGGCGTGACTTCAGATAAAGCTCCAACTGCTCCGGGCCGGGCAGCATATTGTTCCGGAATGGGGCGCAATCATCAGACTTCATGGATGTCAGAGATAAGGCTCCGTGCGGACAAACAGCCACACAATGGCCGCAAGTTATACATAACTCCTGGGCCGGGCCAATGGGACTGGGGAAGGCATCCTCACCCTTTATCTCGATCAGCCCCAAAGGGCACTCCGCCACGCAAATGCCGTCACGTTTGCATCTATCTTGATCAATGGTCAGAAAACTCATATGTTCTCCCGATGGTTAATTGTTTCCATAAGTTATCAAGCAAGCCACGGATCCTGCCGCATTCTTAAGGAGTCAAACATTACCGCGACCATTTTGGTTCCGTATCCGGATACTGCTATAGCAACCTCTTGATGTCGAGTTCAAATCCATCGATGATCGCCGACTTCACGGTTCCCTCTCCCTCAGCCACCGAAAACAACCGATAGGCGCCTTGCTCCAAAACGAAGATCTCAACCAATTCCAGTTCCGGGACGATTATCCAATATTCCGGGACCTGGTATTTTTGATAGATATCCTTCTTAGTAATCGTATCTCTGGCGACCCGACCCTTAGAAACCACTTCGACCACCAGATCAGGAACACCTCGAATCCAATCCCGGGCAATGGATAGGTTTTCCTTCCTTATAAAAATCACATCGGGCTGGAGAACATTAACTTTCTCTTCAAAAATAACATCCAGAGGAGATATGTAGACTTCACCCAAGTCCCACTCTTCTACAAATTGCAGCATATAACGGGCCAGCTTTAGAACGACCTTTTGGTGATCCCGAAACGGGCTTGGCCCCATTATCTCTTCTCCATTGATAATCTCCGTTAAGTCGAACGCCGGAATAGTCAGGTTTGATAACGGCATATTGGCCCCCTCGGTTCTTTATCCGACACACCAGGTGGATCGGCTGAAGTACCAGTCATCCTCAATCCTTCAGGTGTTCTTCCAGGCCGCACTTTTCCAGCCGGTAACGGAAGGACCGCAGGGTGATCCCCAACAATTCGGCCGCCTTCTGTTTGCTGCCGTGGGCCATGGTTAAAGCTTTTAGAATCAACTCGCGTTCCACCTTAGCCATCACGTCGTCTAGTTTGATGCCTTCTTCGGGAATCTCAAAACTAAGGTCCTCTTTGCTGGGCGTCCTATCCTTATATACGGATAGGGTCAGGCTGTCCGGCAGGATGATATTGGAGGACTCCAGGGCGACGCCCCGCTCGATAATGTTTTCCAGCTCTCTGACATTACCTGGAAAATTGTACTCCATAAGCACCTTCATGGCATACGAAGACAGCTTGTGGATGTCTTTCCCCAATTCTTCACAGTATTTGTTTAGGAAAAAATCAGCCAGCAGCGGAACATCTTCCTTTCTGTCCCGCAACGGGGGCACATGGATTTGAACCACATTAAGCCGGTAATAGAAGTCTTCCCTAAAGTTGCCTTTCATCACTTCCTGTTCGAGGTTCTTGTTGGTGGCTGAGATAAAGCGTATATCAACTTTAATATCATTAGTATCACCAACCGGCTTAAAGGTCTTCTCTTGAATCACCCGGAGCAATTTGACCTGAAGCGGAGGGGTCAATTCCCCCACCTCGTCAAGAAAGATGGTGCCCCGATGGGCCACCTCGAACAGTCCTTGTTTATTGAAGGCTGCGCCGGTAAAGGCCCCTTTTTTATATCCGAACAATTCGCTTTCGATCAGATTTTCGGGGATTCCGCCGCAGTTAATTGTGACAAATTGTTCTTTTTTTCGGTCGCTTAATTGATGTATGGCCCGGGCCACCAGTTCTTTTCCGGTACCACTTTCTCCGGAAATATAAACGTTGGTTCTGGTTCCGGCGACGCGTTTAATCAAGTCAAAGATTCTGCGCATCTGCCGGCTTTGACCGATGATGCCACAGAACCCTGTCGTCTCGTCTTTTTTTTCAACGGCCTCCCGATTAACCTGAACCAGGCGCCGATTCAAGGCGTTTTCAATAATGGCCTTGACCTCATCCACATTAAAGGGCTTGGGGATATAGTCGTAAGCTCCTTCCCGCATCGCCTCTACTGCCGTTTCCCGGGTGGCAAAAGCGGAGATCATGATCACCGCGGTCTGGGGAGAAATATCCTTGACCGCTTTGAGAACACCCAGGCCATCGATGTCCTTCATCCGGATATCACTGATAACTAAATCAAAATTTTCGGCCTTGACCATGCCGATGGCTTCTCGGCCGCTCTTGGCTGTCGCCACGTCAAGGCCCGCCTTGCGCAGCATAATTTCCAAGAATTCCCGCATGCTCAGTTCATCATCGACCACTAATATCCGGGCCATGTTTTCTTGTGTCTCCTTCTGGATGCGGATTGCCGGAAAAGCATAAACACAGAGATATGTTGACGGTTGAACTATGATTACTATGGCAACCGGTACTTCTTACGCACTATATGTAGTTTGTCCCTGAAATAGGGTCATGATGACTTTGCCCTGGAGCTTCCAACCGTCAAAAGGAGAATTCCGGCTCTTGGAAGCAAACTTTTGAATATCAACCACCACAGGCTGATCCGGCTGAAAAATGGTTATATCCGCAGATCCTCCGACAACCAGGCGTCCGGCTGGGATTTTTAGGATACCGGCTGGATTGCAGGTCAGTTTGGCCAGAGCCTGACTCAAGTCTAATACACCGGTTTGAACCAGGGTCAAGGTCAGGGACAGGGCTGTTTCCAACCCGATAATCCCATTGGCCGCGGCATTGAATTCCAGGTCTTTTTCCAAAATGGAGTGGGGCGCGTGATCAGTGGCAATGGCGTCAATGACGTTATCTTGAAGCCCTTGTTTAATGGCCGCGACATCGGCCGAAGTCCGCAAGGGAGGATTCATCTTGGCCAGGGTATTATACCCCGTCACCGCCCGATGGGTCAGGCTGAAGTAGTGAGGCGCCGTCTCAGCCGTAATCGGAATCCCCTTTTCCTTGGCCCGCCTGATAATCTCCACCGACCCGGCCGTACTGACGTGGGCAATATGGATGGGAACGCCGGTCAGTTCGGCTAAAGAGGCCTCCCTGGCGATCATTATCTCTTCCGCCGCGGCCGGAATCCCCTCCAGGCCCAATTTGGTCGACACCCAGCCCTCGTGCATCACCCCGGTCTTTGACAGACTGGTCGTCTCACAGTGAGAAATAACGGTCAGCCCAAACCGGCCGGCATACTCCATGGCCCGCCTCATGATCAAGGCGTCCGCCACCGGATGCCCGTCATCGGACACGGCCTTCACGCCCAACCGGCTCAGCTCACCCATTTCCGTCAACTGGGTCCCTTTTTGTCCCACCGTCATTGCCGCCACCGGGTAGACCGCGGCCACGGCTTCCCGGCGGGCCTTTTCCAGGATATACTCCGTCACCGACTGATTATCATTAACAGGACGCGTATTGGCCATACAGGCCA
>JADFYA010000217.1:0-5004 GCA_015233285.1 Deltaproteobacteria bacterium
TAAAGTTATCGCTGAGAAGGCCAAGGCGAACCAGAGGAAGGCTGGCGAACAGTTTGGTAAGGGTTGTCAGAATTCTGACAAAGCTATTGATCGTATCGACACAAAGAAAGAGCTGGCCACCATCGCTGGTATCAGTCATGACACCATCGCCAAGATCAAAAAGATCGAAGCCACCGGCTCGGAAGAACTCAAACAAGCCGTCCGTGAAGAGAAGGTGTCCATACACACGGCAGCCGGTTTACACCTCCCAGCGGGCCATGCTGGCCGTGGATGATGAGGCGGACTACGCCGTGCTGGCCAAGGAACGGCAACAAGAACATGGTGGAACAGCGCCGGGAGTGCCAAAAATACTTGTGGCAAATTTGCCCGAAGTGATTCAGCCGACCAGCGCCCGAGACGACGCAGCCCGCGACTGGAACGTCAGCGCCCGATCCGTGCAGGATGCCACCACAGGCTCTGACAGCCGATTCTCTGGCCGATTTGAGATGGCCCTAAGCAATCCCTTGTCCACCAATAAGACATCAGAACTCGTCAACATGGCGGCAATGCCGTGGCACAAATCTTTCGATCCGAATAACCGCTTAATAAGGAAAAAAACGTATGCAATCAGTAGCGTCACGCAACCATATAACATGCGGCAAATGCTTTGCCTTTGATCATGAAACGTGCCTGGTGTTCACCCGGCCAAAGAGCCACAGGCCAGGCCAATGGCCGAAGGTGTCCAGTGTTGACCCAGGGTGCGAGGCATTCAAACCTGGTGACGGTCAGCGCCCGAAGGTCTTGACCCTGGCCGAGTTCCCGGCAAGCGCCATTGAGACCTGTCGGCCTGTGGACGAACCGCCGGATCATCCGATCAGCGTCAATCAGTTTTTGGTGTCTTTGGATTCCCAGGCCAAGGCGAAAGCGCCAACCAAGCCGGAGGGTGCCCGGACCGATGGAATGACCGTGAAACAGGCGGCGAAACGGCTTGGGATTCAAGCACAAACGCTGAATTATCACATCGGCAAAGACCGGCTGACGGTCACGCAGACCGAACACGGCCCGGTGATTGATCCGGCGGATTTGGATGCATTCGTGAAACGATGGCGCCGGAACCGGCGGCAACATGTGTTTGAATCCACGGCCCAGGGATTTCTATGAAAGGACGGCGCAAAATTGCGCCGGTGTCCAAGGGGGTCGGCAGAATCGACACCCTTTCTTTTATTCAGAAACATGGGATGTTCAAAAAAAATTGACTTGCTCTTGGGGATTGTGAGAGATTGGCCTATAAGTATGACTGTCAATCAACCATATAACCTATCAATTGGAGGACAACGTATGTGTATCGTTAATTTTCCAAAGAAAATATTTTTGTTGCTTTCATTGCTACTTTTCGTGGGGTGCGCCCACCCTAATTCTAAATCTACAGACTCAATATCTCAACAAGACAAAGAATTCGACATTTACGCTCAACAATGTGGATGTCCTGATATATCGCATTTCTGAATATCAGGTCTTATCATGGTGTTATAATCTATGCAGAATTGCCTGAATAAACACGAACCAAACAAGGGCGAGTAGATATTATGGAATCTAAATCCAAAGTTATAAAAATCATCTTCTTAGCATTCCTTATGTTGTGCTTTTTCCAAGTACATTGTTTCGCAGGTGAAGATAAATTGGCGTCCAACCAATCCTATGATGGTATCTGGAGCGGTAGTGGTACATTTCGATTATATTTCCAGGCATATAGTGATAGCTCAGCCATCAGTGTTGTATCAAAGGATGGCATGACCATAACTGCTTGCTATGCCAAAAGCCTTATCAACAACGCCTTTGATGGGACGGATATTCCCACCGGCAAGTCCTATCGGGTTCAAATTCAATTTTCTTCCAGCACATCGGCCACCTGCACCGTAACAGACCTGAATAAAGGCAGCTCGGAGCAACAAAGCCTGACCATCTTTTCATCAGGCAATGTAACTACCTTGTCGGACGGCATTTGGCGCTCAGACCCTGATGATGGAGAGCGATTTTATTTTCAAACTTACAGCAACGGCGGGGCGATTCTCATGGAAAGTAAAAACGCCGTTAATGCCAGGGCATTCTACTCCACCGGAGTTAGCAATAATGTATTTCAGGGCCTGGATATCTATTCCCCCCACCAGAACCAAACCAGATTTGCTATCAACTCGGCCACAGATGGGGTTATAAACATCTCCCCTGCCACTGGCGGTGGCGGTAGCACATGGAACGTAAAGAGATTTGCTGTGGCCCAAGGCGGAAACAATCCACCGTCCGGCAACATGGTCCTCATTCCGGCCGGAGAGTTCAGTATGGGCGATCCCTACAGCGAAGGTTCTATCGATGAACTGCCGGTGCATACGGTTTACGTCAGCGCTTTTTATATGGAGAAATACCTGGTCACCGGGGGGCAGTGGAAAGATGTTTATACTTGGGCTAAAGCGAATGGGTATGAATTCTCCTATACCGGGGCATCCACGGCGGATACTCATCCGGTTCAAGCCATAACTTGGTTTGATGTGGTGAAGTGGCTCAATGCCCGGTCTGAAAAAGAAGGGCGGACACCTGCTTATTATACGGACCCGGCCCAGACGGCGGTCTATCGGACGGGACAAACGAATGTGACAAGCGGGATGGTCAAATGGACGTCCAACGGATATCGGCTGCCCACGGAGGCGGAGTGGGAAAAGGCAGCCAGGGGCGGCCTGGCCGGCCAGCATTTTCCCTGGCCCAGTCAAGGCGGGAATTATATTAGTTTCGTAGATTGCACCAAAGCCAATTACTTTGGCTGTAAACCAAATGGGACAACCCCGGTGGGGAGCTACCTAGCCAATGGCTATGGGTTGTACGACATGGCCGGAAATGTCTGGGAGTGGGGTTGGGATTGGCTTGACTGGGACTGGTATGGGAAGGCTGGGGCTACTGGTGCAGATACCCGTGGCCCTGATTCGGGCTCGGTCCGGGTTCTTCGGGGCGGCTGTTGGAGCAGCCTTGCCAGCTCCCTGCGGTGTGCGTACCGCACTGGCAACTACTCGTCCTTCCCGACCTTCACGGGCGACTATGTTGGGTTCCGGGCGGCGTTAGGTCAGCCTTAAAGGAGCGGAGGGACCGGCGGCTCGGAAGGCGAAGGATGAGACGGACGGCAACCGGGTGGCCTTTTTTAATGCTCAGTATTGATGAAGGAAGGAAATTCAGATAAAGTCAGGACACTCTAAAGAAGAGATGCAAAACGCCAAGGTCTAAAAAGACCAATGGCCACCTTTTATGTCAACCAGCGCCGTGGAAAGCATTTTGGTTGAGAAGAGGTAGCCAGCAGCCCGTTCGGTTATCGCCCTGAACGATGAAGATTATAGACCAGAGATTGAACCCTGTCAATAATCAACATGCTGGCCAGCCTAAAAACCTCACCTATAAAGCTTTCCAGGGCCACAAATAAAACATCCTGGAGGCACCAATCATGTCAGTAATCACCGCAATCGACACCAATTTCTGGAACGCTATTCAAAATACCACCCTGACGTTACCGGCCCGAGTAGTTCTTGCTGCGATCCGCTTCAGGAGCCATGCCCGCGGTTATTGTTGGCCACGTCAATCAACTTTGGCTGGCTGGTGCGGCCTCAGTCTTGGCCAGGTCAAGCGAGCGATCCGGGAGCTACGAGACGCCGGATTGATCATGGTCAAGAGCCGTGGTTTTCTCAGAGGTCTTGAATATCACCCGGTCTTTGAACCTGGAAACAAGCCCTGTAGCCCTGAAAAACCAGTCGTAGCAAGGCCATTGCCCACTTTGAAGGCCACAGTGGCTCAGGGCCAACGCCCGAATCCCCCTGTTGTGGTTGAGTCGGCCCGACAGGAGGTCAGGAGCGTGTCAATAGAGGTCACTGGCGAACCCATGAGGTCTACCAGCGAACTCGAAACACCGATTCAAGGTTCGCCAGTGGACTACATAAAAGAAAACAGTCTTCCAAAAGAAAAAAAACAAACAGACATCCGGCCCGAGCCCGAGCCGAGACCAGCAGCACCAACACTGTCAGAACAACCGTCTGTCTGTCTTTCTTATACGGATGGTTTAAAAAGCTTTTCAGACATCCTCGAATGGAGCAACCACCAATGCCTGTGCTGTTCCCAGGAAGCACCAGAGTTATTTCCCACCAAGATTGATTCATCCAAAAAACTTGACCTGGCCGACGTCGGTAACTTAATGCCTCTTTGCCAGACATGCGCCAGCAAGGTCACTAGTCAGCATCAAACCGGCACCCGGCCCGACTACCGGGTACCCTTTGCCCAGAGCCACGGCCTACCCTGGCCTAAAGAGTTCGGACCATCGCCAATGGACAAGGCGACCGAAAAGGCTGAGAACTTAATCGCCCAGCTACCGCCCAAACCAAGATCATGGGTCATGGGCAAGATGGATCAAATCCACTTAATCTTGCCGGTGATAGAAAGTTTATTCAAGAAGGGTCTTAACGAGGTGACGAACCCGGTCGGCTACTTGATCAATGGCTTACGGAATCAGGTGAAAGAGGCGGGCGCCTAATGTTCCAGTCAACAGAAAATCCCATCGAAGGTGGAGACAACAAAGCAATCAACCATGCCGGGTGGACTTTCTATGACCAATGGTGCGCAGAGCATGTTGGTCGGGGCGAAGAGAAAAGGGCCAAGGTAAGCACACGGGCGCTTAAAGATGACCAAGGCAATTGCCGGACGGTCTTTATTGACTTAATCCGGATTCATTTCAAGACAAAAAATCCCGGTGACATGGCCAGAAGACTGCGGCTCTTGCCCTGTGTCAAAGATTTGTTGGAGAATTCTGAAGAGGTGCCGGAGATCAAAGAGGAAGGCAGGAAAAGAAAATATATTTTCAAAGGGATGACACCAGATGGAGGAAAATTCACCGTGGTTATTTTAAAGAAAAAGCACCAGTTGGCTTTGTTGACGTTTTTTCCGAGCAACAAATAAGAAACCCCCGCACCATTGGGCTTTTCGTTCGGCCGGCTGACGCCG
>JADFYA010000217.1:5133-6078 GCA_015233285.1 Deltaproteobacteria bacterium
CTACTCACGTTAAATCGCTCCTGAGCGCCTGTGTCTCCAATGCGGGAGGTCTAATAGAAATGATACATCTTTCTTTGGATTTTGTCAATTTGATTCGGTGGACTGAGGAGGCAGGGACGATGGCCAATTTTTATATCGGGATGGAATTGATCCGGTTATGGAAGATTACCGACGCCGAGCTTTTCGATTTCATGAAGCGTGGCCTTCGGACGTATGACCAACAAGAACAAATTCTTGTGAACGATGAGACGGTTGACCGGCCTAAAGATGACTATGCCCTTTATAATTTAAATCTGCCCAAAGAGTTGAAACGGGAAAAAGTCAAGTTAAAAGAGGCACTAATCTTTGTCTTTCTGGCCGAAGACGTAGAACGATTCGCCGAAGAGCATGGACTACCCGCTCCACCCGAACGGCCAACACCGGAGCCGGAGCAATTGCCTGAAATTCCGGTTGAATCTGAAGCCGATAGAAAGTTTCGACACAGGCTTGCGGTCAGAAAAATTGCTAAACAGATTTGGACGGATGACCCGGCGATCAAGATTTCCAGTATGGCCGAACGACCAGAAATAATCGAAGCTGCTGAAGGCAAGTCCTACCGTGCTCTATACGCCTGGATCAAAGACATTGCACCACATCATCTGCCAGGCCGCCGAAAGACCAGGACGTAGGAACGGCCCGTGTCACCGGCCTGTTCGGGTCCGGATAAGAGAGAAAATTAGCCTGTAAAATCAGGCAGGCCAACGGACAAATCGGCTCAGAACCGGTTTTAAACGGTCTGGACACGCTTTAAGACGCTTTAAACGACTTTGACGCTTTTTTGGCGAACAATTGTATAATCGTTCACAAGTAAAATAAACCAAAATAGTTTATTCCAACTTACTGGGACAACTTGGATAAAAAAATATTAAAACATCAATAGACGAAAAGTTGTTTCAACCGAAAAGG
>JADFYA010000217.1:6140-6591 GCA_015233285.1 Deltaproteobacteria bacterium
GTAACGGCACACGTTGATTAGCTTTTTTATAAACACCTATAACCTATAGGGAATATCACGTGACATTGATTTGTACTTGACGCCCATGTTTTTTTGATGCTAAGATACTAAAAATGAGTAACCGCCGATGTGGGTAGCACCGGCGGCCATGAAATTGGGTATTTGATTAATTTTTTAGACGATGGCTTTTATCTCCGGCAAGAGAATGAAAAAGCCGTGTCCTAAGGAAATAGAGTATCAAAACCGCTTTGTTAGGTCAACTAAAAAAAAAAGACAATGGCTCAAGGCTATGATTTTCATAGTCATGTTTTTTTTTGCTGACGATTTGACCAGACTTAGCGCCTACCTCAATTTCTTGCCCGTAATGCCACCTCACCGGCGAATTTTCTAAACAAAATTCATTTGGAAAGGTGCGCTCATGCCTGAAAAAAAATATCCCACAACCACTGCC
>JADFYA010000218.1 GCA_015233285.1 Deltaproteobacteria bacterium
GGCGGACAGGGCAACCTGAATGAAGTAATTGAACAATTGCATATTAGTCCCGGAGATACGACGGCGGATAGGAGATTCTCCCTAGAGACCGTTCGCTGTTTAGGCGCCTGTGGGCTGGCACCGGTGATGATGGTGGACGAAGATACCCACCGCCAGGTTAAATCTTCAAAGGTGCAGGAAATCATCAAGGATTACGACTAGCCGGGGAGCGATCTAATGGGTAGGTTAAAAGTTGAACATCTCTATCGCATAAAAGGTGACGTCCTCAGGTCTTCAGTCCTGGAGCCGGATAAGCTCAGAGCCAGGGTCACGGTCCATATGGGCACTTGCGGCATTTCCTCCGGCGCGGACAAGGTCTGGCAGGCCCTCCAAGAGGAACTGGCCGATTCCGGGCGGACCGATATCTTGTTGACCACTTCCGGTTGCGCCGGCATGTGTAATCGAGAACCCCTGATCACGGTTGAGCGGTTGGCAGAAGAAGCCATAAAATATGCCAACGTGACTCCGGAACGGGCCAGCGACATCTTTCGTAACCATGTCCTGAACGGCCGGATCATGACGGACTGGACCTTTGCCCGAGGCTGGGAACAGCCGGACCATGCCTTCGAGGGTCCACCGGCCACTGACGCGGCTGCGGTCCCATCGATCAAAGACAACTCGTTTTTCGGGATGCAGGAACTCCGGGTCATGCGCAACCGGGGGCTGATCCGGGCCGAAAGCCTGGAGGAATACATTGCCACAGACGGTTACTTTGCCGCGGCCAAGGCGCTGTATCAAATGTCGCCCCAAGATATCATCCAGGAGATGAAGGCCTCGGGCTTAAGAGGTCGCGGCGGGGCCGGATTCCCCACCGGCATCAAATGGGAATTCGCGTCTAAATCCAAGAATGACGTCAAATACGTCCTGTGTAATGCCGATGAAGGTGACCCAGGCGCATTTATGGACCGCTGCGTTTTAGAATCCGATCCCCACTCGGTACTGGAGGGGATGATCATTGCCGCCAAGGCCATTGGTTCCCGGCAAGGGTTTATCTATTGCCGGGCCGAATATCCGCTGGCCGTCAAAATGCTCAACCTGGCCATCGACCAGGCCCGAGAACACGGTCTCCTAGGCCAAGATATTCTGGGCTCCGGTTTTGATTTTGATCTGGAAATTTACCGAGGGGCCGGCGCTTTTGTCTGCGGTGAGGAAACGGCCTTGATGACCTCCATTGAAGGCAAACGGGGTGTGCCCCGACCCCGGCCACCCTTCCCGGCCATTCAAGGATTATGGAAAAAACCGACTATCTTGAATAACGTGGAAACCCTGGCCTCGGTTCCTCAAATTATTCTTAAAGGCGGCAAATGGTTTGCCGGGATCGGGACCCAGCGGAGCCGGGGAACCAAGGTTTTTGCGCTGACCGGAGATGTCCGGAATGTGGGCCTGGTCGAAGTTCCCATGGGCACTGCACTGGGCACCATCATCCATGATATCGGCGGAGGCATTCCCAAAAACAAAAAGTTTAAGGCGGCCCAACTGGGTGGTCCCTCGGGCGGTTGCATTCCGGCCCAGCACCTCAATGCCCCGGTAGACTACGAGTCCATCCTTAAGTTAGGGGCGATCATGGGTTCGGGCGGCATGATCGTCATGGACGAGGACAAGTGCATGGTCGATGTCGCCCGGTTCTTCATGGAATTCTGCGTTGACGAGTCCTGTGGCAAGTGTACTCCATGCCGGGTGGGCACTCGGCAGATGCTGGGCATCTTGACCCGAATTTGCCAGGGCCGGGGCCGCGAAGGCGACATTGAAACTTTGGAGAAATGGGCGTCCATCATTCAAAACACCGCCCTGTGCGGCCTGGGGCAAACCGCGCCCAACCCGGTGCTGTCGACTTTGCGCTATTTCCGATATGAATACGAGGCTCATATCCGTGATAAACGCTGCCCGGCCGTAGCTTGTGTGGACCTTTTTAAGGCCCCCTGCCAACATGCGTGCCCGGCCGGGATGGACGTGCCGGCCTACCTGGCCCTGGTCCGAGCCGGACGATTGGAAGACGCCTATCAGGTTTTACTCAAAACCAACCCCTTTCCCAGCATCTGCGGCCGAGTCTGCGACCATAAATGCGAGGCCAAATGCCGGCGAGCCACTTTGGATGAAGCCGTCAACATTAAGTATCTGAAACGGTTTATCACCGACCAGGCGGTTAGACCCAAACCGACCCCCATCCCGATTAGCCGAATGGAAAAGATCGCCATCATCGGCGCCGGTCCCTCGGGTTTATCTGCGGCCAGAGAACTGGCCCGGCGGGGTTACCACGTGACGGTGTTTGAGGAACTGCCGGAACCCGGCGGGATGCTTCGCTATGGTATCCCGGCTTATCGGTTGCCCCGGGAGATTGTCAAGAGCGAGATAGAGGCCATCACCGGCCTGGGCGTGGACCTGCGATGTAATACCAGGGTGGGCCGGGACATCTCCTGGGCCAAAATCAAAGAAGACTTTGATGCCGTTTACCTGGCCGTGGGGGCCCACCAAAGCCAAGACTTAGGTGTGGAAGGTGATAACCTTAACGGAGTGGTTGGCGCGGTGGAGTTTCTCAGGCAAGTAAATCTGGACCTGACTCCTCGGGTGGGACGGCAAGTGGCCGTTGTTGGAGGTGGCAATTCCGCCATTGACGCGGCCCGCTCCGCCTTGCGGTTGGGCGCCCAGGAAGTGACTATTTTGTACCGGCGGCTGAGAGAAGATATGCCCGCGCAAGAGCACGAGATCCGGGCCGCTGAAGAGGAAGGCGTCAAGATTGAATACCTGGTGGCGCCCATCAGGCTGGCCGGTCAGGACGGTCAGGTGGGAAAAGTGGTCTGCCAGCGCATGTCTTTAGGTGAATTTGACGCGACCGGGAGGAGAAAACCCTTGCCCATTGCCGGAGCCGAATTCTCGGTGGAGGCGGACCAGGTGATCACGGCCATCGGTCAAAAACCGGACTTGCCTTTCCCCGGCCAGGACGAAATGGGCGCCGTCAAGCTGTCCCCGGCCGGACTCATTGCGATCAAGGTGAATAGCCACACCCGCACAGACGAGGCTATGGTTTTTGCCGGTGGTGATGCCGTCACCGGTCCCAACACCGTGATCTGGGCCATCGCCTCTGGACGGCGGGCGGCGGAAGAAGTTGACGCAGCTATCCGCACCCGCAATAACGAACCGGCTTACGTTGCCTCACCTGAGCCGGAGATCGACATTCCCCGGCAGGTTGATGAAGAAACCTTGGAAAAACCACGCGGTCAAATGCCTGAGATGTCACCCGCGGCCAGGCGTTGTGACTTCTGTGAGGTGGAAATTGGTTTTGACCGGGATACGGCCCAGGCCGAGGCTTGCCGGTGTTTGAGGTGCGATATCAAAGAGGCGTCGGCTTGAAATCCGCCGGTATAGATGAACTTGCGCGGCCACGAATGGGCTTTTAGAGAGGATGCTAGATGGATGCTATTGCGAATATCAGCCTAAAGATAGACGGAATTGAGGTGATGGTCCCAGATGGCCTGACCATCTTGGAGGCGGCCCGGCAAAACGGCATTCACATTCCGACCCTGTGCCATCACCCGGCCCTTTCGGCCTGGGGCGGCTGTCGGCTATGCGTGGTGGAGGTGGATGGCGCTCCCCGCCTGGTGGCCGGTTGTGTTACGCCGGTGCGTAAAGGCATGGACGTGATCACCTCCAATGACCGGATCATCGAGGCGCGCCGGACCATCCTGGAATTCCTTTTCGCAGAACGGAACCACTATTGCATGTTCTGTGCCGTGAGCGGCGATTGCGAACTCCAGGACCTGGCCTATGAGTATCAGATGGACCATCTCACCGTACCGCCGTTGCAGCAGGAATTCCCGGTTGACACCAGCCATGATGATATGGTCATGGATCACAACCGGTGCGTTCTGTGCGGGCGCTGTGTCCGGGCCTGCCGGGAGCTGGTCGGCGATTCCGTTCTGGATTTTCAAAACCGGGGCGGTCAATCCCTGATTACGGTCGATGTCACCGGACAACTGGGTGGATCAACCTGCGTTTCGTGTGGTGCGTGTCTCCAGGTTTGCCCCACCGGGGCCATCTTTGACCGTTACCGGACACACTACGCGGTCAAGGGGAAATCCAAAGACTGGGTAAGCAAAGAGTCATACTGCCCACAATGTGGGCTGCTCTGCCCCACCGTATCGGTAGTGCGGCGAAACAGTCTGCTCAGAATAGAAGGGCAAATGCCCGGCCGGGAACCGGATCGGGGACAATTATGCCACAAAGGCCGGTTCGACCCGGTCAAAACCACGGGGCCCAGACTCACCGAGCCGTTAGTCCGGGGGGATGACGGAACCTGGCAAAAATCCACCTGGGCAGCGGCCCTGGACAGGATCGCCGGCGGACTGGAAGACATCCGAAAAAACAACGGTCCCCAGGCCCTGTTTGGACTGATCTCCAGTTGTTGCTCCAATGAAGAGCTTACCCGGTTTCAGCAATTCATCACCACCTGTTGGCCGGAAGGATACCTGGACACCCTGGATGGCCGACATTTCCGAACACTGCTCGGGGCCGGGAGCCTCATCCCGGAAGTCCCCTGGGCAACTATGCTTGAGGCGGATTTTATCCTCCAGGTGGGGGTGATTTCTTCGCAGAGCCATCCCATCATCACCTCGCTCACTCGGCGGGCGATTTTGGAAAATAAGACTAAGGTGGCCGTTATCGGACCGGAAAACCCCATCGGTCCCTGGGCCAGCTTCCATCTGCCGGCCTCCCACGAGGAGTTGCTTCTGACCGTGAATGCCATTTGCATTAAGATTAATCCGGACCTGGCCACCGACCCGGCCAAGGGAACTTTATCTCATGTGGGGACAAAGGGGTTTGCCGACTTTATCAAGTTAATCGAAGACTCTGAAAAGGCGCTCATTATTATAGGTGAGGCGCTGACCGAAATAGGCGACTCGGCCGTGATCAAGCGCCTGGTGGACCTGGCCCAATTTAAGAGCCACGGGGCATCCCAAGCCCCCAGGCTGATCATTCTCAAACCCGCCGGAAACAGCGCCGCGGCCTGGAGTCTGGGCGTCGCGGCCCGGCAAAGCGTCCGGAATCAGTTGAAAGGTGGTCTGATTTGCGCCACCGGTGAAGACGGCTGGGATCCGGTTCTAATCGGCACGCCTGGTAACCTGGATTTCTTGGCCGTGCTGACTCCCTACTTTTCTGAAACGTTAGCCCGCCAGGCCTCGGTCTTGCTGCCCATTCCCACCTGGATGGAAGTTGACGGAACCTATGCCTTCGCCGATGGGTCCGGGAGCCGATTCAAGCGCCGGGTCCTGACCCCACCGCCGGGAGTCGGTTCGGTCGAAGAGACGTTAACCGCTCTGTCCGGCCGAATTTCAATGAACCCCGGCCAGCCGGACTAGATGGAGGATGACCATGGAAAAACCGAAAGTGGCCACAGTCTGGCTGGAAGGATGTTCCGGTTGCCACATGTCGTTTCTGGATCTGGATGAAGGATTGGCCGACATCCTGGCCGCGGTGGAGCTGACCGTAACGCCCATCACGGATTTCAAGGACTACGATTTTCCCGAGGCGACCCTGGGCATTATCGAGGGCGCCGTGGGCAATACAGAACAACTGGAAATACTTCATAAGCTGAGGAAAAAGTGTCAAGTCTTGATGGCCTGGGGCGACTGTGCGGTATTTGGCGGCGTCAACACTTTGCGCAACCACATTCCCACGGAGGCCCTGCTGACACGAGGTTTCATCCAAACGGAAAGTACCGTTGACGGTGTTTTGCCGGTCCATCAAGAGCTGCCGGCCCTATTACCTCAGGTGTTGGCGGTGAATGAGATTGTGCCTATCGAAATCTATGTCCCGGGCTGCCCGCCTTCTCCGGAGGCCATCGCCCACGCCCTGCAGGAAGTCCTTCAGGGTCGGATACAGCGGATGCCGACCGGTCTCTTACATTTTGACTGATGCCACCCTCTTGTCATTTCGAGCTAAGGGAGAAATCTTAAGATTCCTCACATGCGTTCGGAATGACAAACTTGGAATCGTTGCCTTTTTGGCTGCGGCCAGGCCGCTCTGTGTTGAGCTCTTTTAAACAGGAGATCATCCCATGGACCAACGAAAGATCACCATAAATCCCGTCAGCCGGGTGGAAGGGCATGGGAAAGTAACCATCCACTTAGACGATCAGGGCCAGGTGGCTGATGCCCGTTTTCATGTTGTCCAGTTTCGAGGCTTTGAAGCTTTTTGCCGGCACCGGCCCTATGAAGAAATGCCCATTATCACACAACGTATCTGCGGCATCTGCCCGGTCAGCCACCAACTGGCTTCAGCCAAGGCCTGCGATGTCATATTAGGACAAGAAATCCCCGAGACTGCCCGGTTGCTTCGGGAACTACTGCACATGGGCCAGTATATCCAGTCGCACGCCCTCCATTTCTTTTACCTGGCCAGTCCCGACTTGCTCTTAGGCTGGGACTCGGACCCGGCCAAACGTAATGTGGTGGGCGTCATGGCCGCATTTCCGGAAGCTGCGGCTAAAGGAATCAGGCTGAGAAAGTTTGGCCAGGAGATAATCAAGACCCTGGCCGGCAAAAAAATTCACC
>JADFYA010000219.1 GCA_015233285.1 Deltaproteobacteria bacterium
CCACTTAAAAGTGCTGACCGAGGCGGGCCTCGATCCGGTCAAAGTCGGTCTGGATACCCTGGCCCTGGTCAATGTATTGCTGCATTTTCATCCCCCGGCGGGTCAAGGCTCCACTGTCTTGTTGGATATCGGCGCCGGTAAAACCACCCTGGTGGTGCTGGATAGAGGAAAGCCGATAATCATTCGCTGCCTGGATTTTTCAGGCCGGGAAGTCACCGCGTTTGTGGCTCACGCCTTGAACATATCAGTTGAAGAAGCAGAGAAATTAAAACTGGCCAGGGGCCGCCTGTCTCCGCCGCACGAGGAGGATCCATCTCTTCGCCGGGATGACTTACCGCTGGTTGCGGCGCTCAATGAGGTTCATCAGCCATTGCTCAAGGAGATTCACCGGAGTGTCATCGCCTTTATGGATGAGACCGGATTCGAGACGATTAATCATTTTTTTGTTACAGGCGGCGGGGCCAGTCTGCCGGGACTGGATCAGGTCCTGTCCCACCTGTTAGAGGCTCCCGTGCGCCGGCTCGATTTTGGCCCCATCTCTTTCAATCAGCCCGTTGACCGGGCCGGCCTCCGTGACATCTCTCTGGCCTACGGGGTGTCGCTTGGTCTGGCCATGTCCCTCCCGGCGACTAGACCTACCTTTCTGGATTTTCGGCAGGAGGAATTTGCTTTCAAACGGGCGGCGGCTGAAATTAAAGGCCGTTTGTGGTATATCTTCATGGCCGTCGTAGTCATGCTGCTTCTAACCGCGACCAACTTTTTCTTTAATTTGAACGATCAGCAAAAGCAATATAATGAATTAAAGAAGCAAGTTGACCAGGTATTTAAATCAACCCTGCCGGAAGTAACCGGGATCGTCAATCCAGTGGCTCAAATGCAGACCAAAATCAACGAGTTGAAGAAGGGATTGCCCGGTTTGTCCAGCACCAGTCAAGAAGACTCCGCCCTGGAGGCATTCCGGCAGTTGACTCGCGTGATTTCCAGCTTTGAAGAGGTCCGGGTCATCGACCTGGTCATCACCCCACCGGAGGTGACTTTGACCGGGGAAGCTAAGTCTTTTAACCAGGTGAATAAAATTCAGGAACAACTGCAGGGTCTGAAGATTTTCAGCCAGGTCAAGATGGAAGCCTCGAAACCCACGGCTAATCGGCCGATTATCGAGTTCAGATATAAAATCACCCGGAGGGAGCCATGAGACTATCTCGCCGAGAACGGATCGCCGTCGCGGGGATGCTGGCCCTCCTGATCGTCGCCCTGGTCTATGTCCTGCTTGTTCGCCCTATGACGGCCAGGTTGGCCAGGCTTGACCGCCAAATAATAGTTAAAGAACAAGAGCTGGGGAAAGTGATGGCGCTCCGGGCCGAATGGAACATGATGAAAGCCGGCCGGGAAGAGCTATCCCGGAAACTAAAGGCCCGCGGGAAGGATTTTTCCTTGTTTTCCTACCTGGAGGTATTGGCCGATGGGGTGGGCATAAAGGGCAATATTGAATATATGAAACCCCACGCCTTAGCCGAACCGGAGGCAGCCGGGCAGGTTACCTTTTTTAAGAAAACGGGGATCGACATGAAACTGGCTCGGGTGACAATTGATCAAGTAGCTCACTATTTGTATCAACTGGAGAGTTCAAATAAAGTATTGATCGTGGAACGGCTTGAACTTCGCCCCAAGTACACCAACCCCCAGGAGTTGAGTGTAAGTATGCAGATAGTTACCCTGGAATCATTGTAACTGATTGAAGTTATGCTTATCTGATGACAAAGTCCATCATCGTTATTTTTGATCCTGACCATGTCGAGAGTTCCTCAGGCGCCGAGGTCCTCCCGGGACTTTTGTCGGTTCCTCATGTACTTATCAAATTTTCCGCCCGTGTTATGGTGAATCAATGAGTAAAGATAAATTTAAACAATGGCCTATGGTTATAGGTTTCATTCTGTTCGGTTTAATCCTGTTTATGGTTCTTGTGTACTACCGGTTTCCCTATAATCGATTGACCGCATACCTGCTTGACCGGGTTAATGAAGACGGCCGGGTTAACGTGACTGTCGAAACCCTTAAGCCAACCCGTCCCATAAATTTTGTGTTGAAAAAAACAGTAGTCCAGTTGCCTGTGGGCAAAGCCCTGGTGCCTATATCCGAGCCGCTGGATATCGATGTCCAGGTGGGCCTTTGGCCGCTTCTTTCCAGGCGTCTTAATGTCGGTTTTTCCGGCAATATCTTTTCCGGCAATATTTCCGGTCAGATCAACACGGATATGGCCCTGCGCGATCTGTCGGCCCGGATTGATAGCCGGGGGATGGATTTGTCTCAAAGCCCCTATCTGCAAGGGGCCGCGGACATCGGTGTCACTGGAAAACTTTCCGGGGGGGGAACTTATCGAGGGACTCAGGATTGGGTTACAGGCACTGGAAAAGTCCAATTATCATTAGATGATGGAGTTCTGACCAGGCTGTCCCGGCTCCAGATCCCAATGGATACCGTCCCGTTCAAGAATATTAAGGTGACGTTGGCCCTGGATAAAGGGCGGATTGTTGTCAGTGACTTCTCCATCAAGTCCGATCAACTCACCGCCGAGGCCGACGGGATTATCCTCCCGGCCCAACCGCTGGTCAATAGTTCCCTTGACTTGAAGGTGACCCTGGTTATGGGGCCGGCGTCCCCAGGTCCCGGATCCGGGCCGGGCCGGGCCCCCGGTGGACTGAGAATGGTCATGCTGATCAAGGGGACACTTCGCAGCCCCCAGGTTCAGATGCAACATAAATGAGGCGAAATGGGGATTAACTGTGGCATGATGGTGATCTCATGCACAATGGTCCCGAACCGAAGTCGGTATTATTTCCCCAAGGAATTGCTCTTGCCTCAAGTGGTCCGGCTCGCTGCGAAAATCTATTGCCACGATTAGATTGAAATGATATAATTAATTTATGGTGCGGAGGTGTCATGCCCTTGACCCAAGATTATGTAAGGCGCAGACTTACTCGATGGACAAATTTACAGCGTTGGTGCCCAGGAATATGCGGCTAACAAATCGAGACATCCATGCACTATGATATCTCCTCCAAGCTGTTGATAGAAATGAGTCAGAAAGAAATCCTCCGCCGTTTGGTCGGGCTTCCAGTTCTGGAGAGTGAGTTACTTGAAGCGTTGCCACAAGAGACGGCCAGCCTCATGCGGAGTGACTTTCCCATTATGTGGACCAACGAAGCGGGACAGCGCCAATTAGTCTTGTTGGAGATTCAAACGCGCTGGGAAAAGACCGTCCCCCGCAGGTTATTGGCTTACCGGACCCGCTATCAATTGAAATACGATTTAGACGCTATTTCCTGCGTCTTACTTCTTCGACCTTCAAAGACGGCTATCGATCATTATCAGGATCAGGAGATTGACTACCGGTATCGCTTGATTCGGGTCAACGAGTTGGATGCCCAACAGATCATTGAGCAGGGTGTGCTTTCGTTAATGCCGTTTGTGCCGTTAATGCGTTTCGGAAAAAAGCTTGCCTCCAGAGCGGGCGAGTTCATTTACGAGAGTTCTTTGTCTAAAGACGACAAAGCGGTGATGCTCACTTCCATGGCCATCCTGGCGGCGATGGTGTCCACCAAATTAGCTCAGGAGCTTTTCTTGAGGAGGAAAGATTTTATGATAGAATCACCAGCCTTTAAGATGTTTGCAAAAGATGCGTTCAAAAGGGGCTTATCACAAGGCATAGAGAAAGGTATAGAGAAAGGTATAGAGAAAGGCATAGAGAAAGGCATAGAGAAAGGAGAAGAGAAAGGAAAGAAGGAGGGGATGATCAGCGCTTCTCGGGAAAATCTTCTCGAAATCCTTAAAGAACGGTTTGAAAAACTGCCGCGGAAGATGTTGCAATCTTTAAACAAGGTGAAAGATCCCGATCTACTTAAATCGCTTATTAAACTTGCGGTCAAGGTTGAGTCGTTGGATTACTTCAAACAGCACCTGGAGGAAGTCACAAAAAATACGTGACATCCGTTAGATATATTCAGACAAAATTCCCGGCCCGATTTAGGCGTTGGTTTGAAAATCATGCTTTAAGAGCAAACCGCTGACAAGCCATCAGCTCTTTGACACCGTATTGGGCCAAATTGAGCATGCTAACGAATTCTTCCTCCGTAAAAGATCTTTTCTCCCCTGTTGCCTGAATCTCAACCAGATGCCCCTGACCGGTCATGACAAAATTACCGTCCACCTCGGCCTCGGAATCCTCGGCATAATCCATATCCAACACCGGTACCCCCGCCACCAGGCCGGCGCTGACTGCCGCTACGGAATCAATTAGCGGTGGCCTGGTCAACCGTCCTTGCTTGACCAGGGTGTCTAGGGCCATGGCCAGGGCCACGTAGGCCCCGGTGATGGACGCGGTTCTGGTCCCGCCATCGGCTTGAATGACATCGCAATCAATGTGGATGGTTATTTCCCCCAGGCTGGTCAGGTCGGTCACCGCCCGTAAGGACCGGCCGATCAACCGTTGAATCTCCCGGCTCCGGCCGCTCACCCCGTCTGGACCCACTTCCCGGCGGCGGCGGGTTGAGGTGGATCTGGGCAGCATTCCGTATTCGGCGGTGACCCATCCCTGTCCCGTGCCTTTCAAGAATCCCCGGACACCCGTTTCCACCGAGGCGGTGCAGATGACCCTGGTTTGGCCGCAGGAGATCAAGACGGAACCTTCGGCATTCGGGATGAAATTCTTGATTATCTCAACCGGCCTCAACTGGTCGGGCCGTCGCCCATCACCGCGGGTAAATTCTTTATCTTCCATCTGTGTCCATTTCCTCCAGTGGCCGCCTGACTGATTGGGGCTGCATCGTTGGAATTTTTCCTTAGCCTGACTCTACATATAAACTGAGTTCGACGAGTAGCTAAGCGATTATCATCAAGGGCATGATTCAATCCGCAGATTGCACCCGATTTCCACAGATTAAGGCCAAAATAGGTCTTTGGGTCTTTTCCATCTGCGTTAATCTGCGAAATATGGGGATATATTGCTGGTACTTAATTAAAGAAACTCATCGAACTCAGGTTAATGGTATTAAAATGTCTGACTCCGGCCTAAGGGTAGAACTCCGGAACTACCCAGTCGAAACAGCGAAGAAGCTCCTTTTGTCTTGACTTGGGGCGAACTTCACTGGTCTATTGCGTCGTCAAAAAACTCTGGATAGTGTTTCATGGCACACTCCGGGCACAAACTATGACTAAATTGGGCATGGGAGTGATGTCCGATATAACTCTCCATGACCTGCCAGCAGCCGTCATTATCCCGAATCTTCTTGCAGAAACTACAAATTGGTAGAATCCCCTCCAATTCTATGACCTTAGCGAGAGCCCCTTGTAGTTCGGCAACCACCTTCTCCAGTTCTGTTTGAACCCGCTTACGTTCGGCGATTTCATCTTCCAGATGATGATTGGTCGTGATGAGAGCGGCAGTGCGTTCCTGAACCAGAGCCTCCAAATCGGCGTTAAGTTTGCTTAAGGCCTGGCGGGATATGGTTAGCTTTTGCGTCAAGACAACCAAAAAGAGCACCAACAAGGTCAAAAGCACAATGACAGCGCAGCCGGCAATGATTTGGAACCGGTAATTTTCCCAAAGGGAGTACTGCCGGTTTTTGACGATGCTCTTAGCCGGAAGCTCGGACAGGCCGATGCCGTATCGTTGTAAGGCCAGGTGGTCGAAGATAAAAGGATTGCTTTGGTTGGCGGTGATGGGCATGAGGTTCGCCGGTTCTCCACGCAAAATACGCAATCCTATCCGGACCGTCCGCTTAGCCTGCTGTTCGATACTGTACATATACCCGCCAATGGTGCCGGTGCCGATAAACTGGTCGTAAGCGGTGATGACCGGCACGGTGGATACCCTGGTCAGCTCCCGGAGCGCATCAATCGGGCGATATTTGACACCGGCCGCGTCTTCAAACATAAGATGGTACAGAACGACTGAACTGTCCGGTAGGGCCGCGGCACGGCGTTTAATTTCGGTCAACGGCAGATTGGACAGGTCCGTCAATTGCAACCGCCCGTGAAAAGCCTTTTTCATTTCATCAACCGGGAAGATATAGTCTTTATCAACTGTTCCGACTCCATGGACGATGACAATTTCTTTGATAGACGGGCGAGCCAGCAAGACCCAGGTTAGGGTTTGAATATAATCAACAACCGCAGTGACGCCGGTGACATCCGGGGGGAATTGACGTGAGGCGACGCTCTTGGTCACGACGTCGAAAAAAACCACCGGCTTATTTGGTAAAATTTCTTTTCGATGGGCCAACCAGAAGTCCAGCATCACAGTGCCGGCAATGATGACCAGATCTATTGATTTTTGACGATATTTAGCAGGGTAGAGGCTTAACATCTGTTGCTTGTATTCATCAGTCTTAAACCGATTAAAATCAAAATATTCGAAATACAGATCTGCTTTCAGATCTGCGGCATTGCCAAATTCTTCCTTAATGGCCTGTACCGCAATTATGCTGGCCGGTTGGTCGGATCGAAAGGGGAACAAAATCAAGATTTCTTTTTTTGCCGGAGTGGCCGGGTTGCCTGTATTTTTAG
>JADFYA010000021.1:0-3698 GCA_015233285.1 Deltaproteobacteria bacterium
GTATCTACAGGTCTGTTTTTGGGTTGAGATGTCATCCCGGGGTACTGGTCCTGTTTGGAGGAAAGTGTTACGGAATACTAAGTTGCCGTGAGTTTTGATATTGGTCAGGCCGGCGGCCGGATCAGCGGGACGTTTCAGCGCCGGGCCGGAGGTCGGTGGTCTCCTTGGCCGTTTCGGGTGAATTAGTAATTATTACAATCACTAATTGGATAAATGAGAAGAGCCGGACACGTGGCGAGTGGTGTCCAGGCTCAGGGATTTTCCCTCGGTTCTCCGTACCATAATCTGCGACTGAATCCAAGCGGCTTGTTTATGCCCGAAGCAAATACTAAGGTTTCGGGAAGAACTAAATTTTTTCCTGCCCTGTTGATCTATCCACGACAGACAATTGCAGCATTGTTATTCGGCCATCTACTCATCACAGCAGAGTTTGTCCAGCCAGTTGAACAACTGTGGTTTTATGTTGTTTTCAAGGTCATTGAATTTTATCTGCGCCTCATTCTTTCTATCACTCGTTTTGAGCGTGATAATGGAAACGAAGGCCTCATGGGCTTTTTGATGATACTCGTTGACTTTTTGATAGGCCGGATGATCCATGAGTGTCTTCATTTCACCATGAAACTGTTGACCAAAGGCGCAATTGAGATGGGACGGAACCTCTTCCGGACGTAAATCGATATATCCATCCAAGAAGGCTTCCAGCTTGGAAACCCAATCCAAATGAGCGGTTTTCACCTTCGCGATGCCGAACCGCAGCGGAGTGACCTTGAACCTGGATAACTGTCCGGATAAGCCTTCTTCCCCTGATAAAAGACGGACTTCACCGGATTGGCGTTTTGTCCGATGCCCGCCGAAGGTAACGGTAAACATATTCTCTTTTACCCTCGAACTGGCGCCTTCAATTTCCTGTAGCATGACGACACTTCCATGGATATTGTCCAGGATACTGTTTGCATTTGTGGCCACGTTGCTCACATTTTGAGACATTTCACTCGTTGTTACCGTTTGCTCCTCCACCGCGGTGGCAATGGTCGCGACCATGTCCATAACATGTTGGATTACTTTTTGGATATCGGCAACCCGTTCAATCACACGGCCGGTGGCCTGTTGGAGCTGCTCCACCTTGTTTCGGATTACATCTGTCGACGTCGATGATTGCCGGGCCAGTTCTTTCACTTCGTTGGCCACCACGGCGAATCCTTTCCCTGCTTCTCCGGCCCGGGCTGCTTCGATGGTGGCATTGAGGGCCAAAAGTTTCGTTTGTTCCGCAATTTCGTTAATGGCTACGAGGACAGACCCAATCTCTTCGGATGCTTTTTTAAGCACATCTGTTTCCTGGTGAACACTTTCCACATTTTTGGTTGCTTGTTCGGTGATGGTCCTTCCTTGTTCAGTATTTTGGGCAATTTCACGAACCGTAGCATCCATCTCCTCCATGCCGGCAGCGATGGTATTGACATTTTCGCTCACTCTTCTGATCTCTTCAGCCACGGCTTCAATATTGTGACGGCCCTTTTCCGTCAATTGAGTTACATGAACCGTATGTTCGAGAGTATTTTTGGCGGCTTTGAGGTTCTCCTCGGCTAATGCAGCGAGAGAAATAGAGAACCCTTCGATGGTATCGGTGTTGGCGCCGATTTTGCGTATCATGAGTTCCTGCTTTGCGGCAAAGAGGTTGAAATAATTTGACAGGAGTCCCATTTCATCATGATTGGGTACCTCTAATCGTTCCATTAAATTCCCTTCACCTTCAGCAATATCTTTTAATGCGTTCATGACCTTCTTGACCCGACGGTTCACGAGCAGCATGATGACCATCCAGGTGACAAGAATAAGGACAAGGCAGTTTACGGCTGTCATGACAATAATCGCCGTGATAAGTTTGTCAACACCGGTGTAGACTTCCACGGTTGGAGCTGTCACGACAAAGATGGATTCAATCGCTTGTAATGGCGAATCAGGCTGGAATGTCACGCGTTCAGCGGCCGCAATCTTATTGACGCCTTCAAAGGTATACTCCACAAAATCACTTCCTTGTATCCGTACTATCGTTTTGCCAAAGTCGAAATCTGCTATGTCGGTTTTCAGGATATGTTTCGGATCTGGGTGAGCGACGACTAGTCCTTTTTTGTTAACGATATACGCATATCCGGTGCGGCCGACCTTGAAGGCGTCCAGATACTCGCCGTATTGAAATCGGACGACGGCCCACAGCACCGCTTCACGGGTATTCTCCACTCGTACCGGACAGGCGATGATGAATACCGGTTCATCTCCATCGCCTTTTAGAATAGGGGATACGGCTACTTTTCCATCGAGAGCCGTTTTGTAGTAGGCTCGCATGCTGTCGTTTTGAAAGCTGAGGGAATCATTTTTGGATGTAGTAGACGTTGCAAAAAGTTTGTCATCCTTGATGAGATCAATCCGGGCATATTGACTCTTGCCTTTTGGGGTCGTCCCGGCGGCGAGTTCTGCCATCATCTTATCGCCGTCTACGGTATTTTCCTTTTTCTGAATGGCCGTCCGGATTCGGTCGGAACGACTCCAATCTTCCACCTGCTGAAGCATTCCATTGTTCCATCTTCGGAGTTGATCAGTGCCGAGGTGGGAGATGTGGACGATCTTGCTTTTCTCCTTTTCTGTAAGTAGACCGAGAAACGAAGAATAGAGAATAACGGAAGAAATGATCATACCAATGGATGTTATAGCCACAATCGGAATCACGATTTTTATCCAGAGACTCATGTTCTTCAACTTTGTAAATCCTGCTGTCATATACAGTCCTTTCTCCTGCATCCGGTTATAGGCCCTGGGGCCAAAGACGAAACTATTCAGTGCAAAGTTTCAGTGGCTGCGGGGCATCCGCATAATCTTATGAATTAATTCAGCTTACAATGGAATGTTCATATACTGCTTGCGGGGAGGCTGATGTTCCCTCGCTTTTTCTCATTGCACATGCACATGGCGCAGCTAAGCAATCATGGATGTATGGTATTGTTTTGTCATACAAATAACTGGTTTAGGCCGAAATGATGTTAATGCTCCTGACGACAGTCATAAATAAGCGAAAACATATATCACATGTTCCCTCTCATGTCATGCGAAATTTTGTGACAGGACAAATAATATAGAGGATAAACCACTAAATCATAGGGATAAAATAGGAAAGATTCCTAAAAAAGACGTTTTTGTATGTTATAGGAACGGATATGATGTTAGGCTGAGGATATCGAGCGGCGGGTACGGACGGCGGCTCAATCAGGGTGATGGCTTGTATCAACAAGTTTGGTATGAAGTCAATGTGTTGATATTCAGCAAAGAGGTAAACCAAGGCCGAATGAGCTACACAAAATCATTGGCTTATATGATCTTCTGAATCTTAGCGGTACCATCATAAGGGGAATTTAAACTTAGGCGTAGTGTAGTGCCTGACAATAGTGGGAGGACAACTGAAAAGGAGTGAGGCGTTGAAACCAATGAATCATCCCGGCCCGAAAAGGCTGTTCTGATAGGAGCACGGAGCGGTCCGGCCAAAGTAATTATAGGCGATTTGAGTCAGGACCCGGCCCCTGGGGGTTCTTTTGATAAAGCCGCACTGGATCAAAAACGGTTCATAGACTTCCTCGATCGTGTCGCGGTCTTCGCTGACAGCGGTGGCCACCGTGTCCAGTCCGACCGGGCCGCCTTCGAACTTGTCC
>JADFYA010000021.1:3706-18876 GCA_015233285.1 Deltaproteobacteria bacterium
ATCGGAGGCGGACTGGCCGGGTGTGAAGCGGCCTGGCGGGCAGCCGAGGCCGATACCAGGGTGACTCTGGTCGAAATGAAGCCTCACCAATATTCACCCGCCCACCATTCGCCGTTATTGGCCGAACTGGTTTGCAGTAATTCCTTTCGGGCCGGTAATGTGGAGAATGCCGTAGGCTTGTTGAAAGAAGAAATGCGGTGTCTCAACTCTATCATCATGGCCGTGGCGCTGGAGACGGCTGTGCCCGCGGGGCGGTCTTTGGCCGTGGACCGGGAAAGATTTGCGGCTGAGGTGACCGGCCGAATCTCTCGGCATAAAAATATTCAGGTAATCAGCCAAGAGGTTCGCCACCTGCCCCAAGAGGGTACTACCGTTCTGGCTACCGGGCCGCTCACTTCAGATGCCCTGGCTGAAGACATGGAAAGGCTGTTGGGCGAAGAGCACCTCCACTTCTACGATGCCATCGCTCCTCTGGTTACCTTGGAATCTATTGATTTTAGCCGGGCATTTTATGCTTCGCGCTATGAACCGGATGAAGGGGATTACATCAACTGCCCCATGACCAGGGAAGAGTATGAAGTCTTTTTTCAGGCTTTGACCACGGCCCAGCAGGTACCGCTAAAGCCATTTGAAACACCCAGGTTTTTTGAAGGTTGTTTGCCCGTGGAGGTGATGGCCGAACGGGGGTTTCAGACTCTTCTCTTTGGCCCCATGAAACCGGTGGGGCTGATTGACCCGACTACGGGACAGAGGCCCTTCGCCGTAGTTCAATTGCGGAAGGATAATACTGAGGGCACTATCTACAATATGGTCGGATTCCAGACCAAGCTGGCCTATGGAGAGCAAGAGCGGGTTTTTAGATTGATTCCGGGCTTGCAGCAGGCCGAATTTGTCCGGCTGGGCAGCATTCATCGCAATACCTTTATCAATGGGCCGCGGGTACTGACTCCTTATGTCCAATTCGCGCGGGCGGAACATGTTTTTGTGGCCGGTCAGATCAGCGGTGTGGAAGGATATGTGGAGTCTGCGGCCATGGGGTTGTTATGTGGGATTAATGCCGCCCGGCTGGCCCATGGTCAAGCATTAGCCGCTCCGCCCCGGACCACGGCGCTGGGTTCTCTTGTCGCCCACATTACGGCCTCAGCCAGTCGGGATTTTCAACCGATGAACGTCAATTTCGGCCTTTTTCCGCCTCTGGAAGGCCGTGTCGCCAAGAAAGAACGGGGGGCCGCCTATGCCCGGCGGGCCCTGGCCGACCTGGACAAATGGATTAAGGAAGGATTAATGGGCTGAAGGCTTTTTTCGAGTTACGGACCAGAACCATATTCATGGTCGGTAACGATAAACCCGCAACCCGAAATACGGTAAGGAAATTAATCATGGCTATTGCATTTGTGAGTGTCGTGCCATTGGGCACTGAGTCGACCAGTTTGAGTCATTATGTGGCCAAGGTGACCAGCGTGTTGAACAAAGAAACCTCGGTCACCACCACTCTGACCGGAATGGGGACCATCATCGAAGGCGAGTTGGCCGATATCCTGGCGGTGGTTCAGAAGATTCACGAAGTCCCTTTCTCCGAAGGGGCGCATCGGGTCATGACGAACATAAATATCGACGACCGGCGGGACAAAAAATCTTCGGCCCAGGCCAAGGTGGCCTCGGTCAAGGCTAAGTTGGGGGAATAGCCCAACCTGAGTCCGGGAACGGTTTTTGGCTGTACGATAATTACGGCATACCGCCTTTATCGGCTAATCATTAATCCCGACATGTCATCTTTTCTACCCCGGTCCATAGCACCGCGGATAGATAGGACTTTTCCCAAAGTTCGGGCATGGTTCTTATGGCGACAGAGCCCCAAAAGCACTACTTTCCGTTGCTCCTGTTGGCGCTGACCATCTGCCTTTTTCCTATCCCAAAGTTGATCCCTTTACCCCTGGTGGCCAACGGCAATTTGATGGTCGCCGTAACCGGTTTGGGGATAGTTCTCCACTCCTGGTTGGTGGTCGGCCGGAACAACGCGGGGGACGGCTGGTTGGCAGTTCTGGTTAAGCCGGTCCTGACCCCGGTTGGTTGGTGCGTTTCGATTTTTGTGTTGCTGACCTGTGGTTATCTTATCTACTCGGTTCATCATCTCTGGTCAACGACGAAAGACCCCGGCCTGGTGGCCATGATCATCAAACTCTGGTTAGTCTTCCTGACCGGGGCGGCTCTGTACTACCTGCCGGTATTGATCATCCGGTCTGTGGTCGATCTGCGCTGGGTGGTGGCAGCCATGGCGTCTGCGCTGGTCTTTTATCTTGTGTATATCCCTTCGGTCATCTATTCCGGGTGGACAGCGGGGACGGTCAAAAGCCTGGCGGATGTTTATCAGGTCATCGGCATCCCGGATACATTGTTCAAGCGGATTCTCCTGGAGTCGGTCGGGAACGTAAACACCATCGCGGCCATCGCTGCTCTGATCACCTCATTCGGCCTGGGCTTTGTTGCATACAACGGACTTAGGCCGCGGTGTCTGATGCCTCTGATCACCTTTGGGTTGTTCATCTGTGTGGTCATGAGCGCCCGGGCGGCCGTCCTGTCCATCCTGGCCGCCATCCTGACTTTGGGCTGGTTACGGCTGTCCACTTCACAGAAGGGTTTGAGGAAAAAACACCTCTGGCTGATCTTGATACTCTTGATAGCCGGCGGCGGTTATTTGCTTCCCTCCGGGCTAAACTTGTTTCAGGCCAAACCAAACCTGGAATTTCAAGGCGGGGGACGGCTCATCGTCTGGAAACCCTACTTAAAACAATGTCTCCACCGTCCCTGGGGCCACGGTTTTGGGGCGGATCAATACAAGTCCTTGCTGCTGGGCGAAGACCGGATCCCGGAGATGAATACTCCGCTGGTGCTCAAACACACCTCGCATAATACCTACCTCAGTCTGTTTTTTGAAGGCGGCGTTTTACTTCCGGCCCTCTACCTGGCAGTGATGGGGCTGACTCTGCACAACGCTTACCGGATATTTAAGAACACCGACTCAGTCCCGGCCAGGTCCCTGGCCGCGGCCACGATGCTGGGCCTGGTCTCAGGCCTGGTCACCTCATTTTTCGGTACCCATTATACCTTTCCCAGTTTTATGGGTTATATGTGGCTGCTTGTGGCGCTCGGCGATATCCTGGCCAATCTCGCCGGTCCGAGAAGTTCAATGCCGCGTCATACTGAGGCAAGCCCCCCGATATGCTCAGTCGCCTAACTCAACGGCATTACGGGAGCATGATTATAGATGGCCGGCCCCCGCGCACCTCGGCCGCGGCTGGACCCGGTTAATTCTTGGATCTTCTAAGGGTTTGGATGAATTCGTCCAGGTTATTGACCAGGGCGCTGGCTTTGAGCAGGGCCTTCAACCCGGGTAAGTCATCTAACTCGTTGGTGGCATCAATGACTTCCCGGGGTACCTGCCCAAAACGGGCTTCCAAAATTTCGATGATGTCTTCGCGGGCGATTCGTAACGACCCACGCTGGTCGCCCAAGTTAATCAGTTGTTGCCCCGCAACAGTATCAGTTATGTCAAGATTTAACATGGCTGTAACCTCCTCTATAGACAGGTGACGAAATCTATTGAGCAAAATTAAGGCCAGGAGGTCAATCTGGGTGAGAGATTGCTTCTGAGGATAAAGCTCCCGGATCAGGTTGCCCCAACCGAGCACCTTCCAGCTTAATTCATTTTTGGGCATATTCTTTGGGAGCGTATAAGGAACCAACGCCACCAGCCGGGGATCAAGAGTCAGCAGTTGTTCTTCGGTATAATTTTCCAAGACGATCTCTTTGAACTTTCCCCGCAACTGATATTGACCCGTACTGTCGGAAATGTCGAGAGGTAAGGCGGAGCCGGCAAAAGAATGCTCGGTAAAGATGATAGCCGGAAGAATGGCCGGCACCTTCTTCTCCTGACTGCAAAAAAGAGCGACCGTAGCCGCCAACCGGTACCGGATGAGAGGATCATGATACCCTTGAAACTCCATGATCACGGTATCACCAAGGCCGGTCAAAGGAATCGCCACCATATCGGGAGAGACCCTTTTGGCCTTCAGAGTGTCGGCGTGAAAGTGATATCCATCCACCGTCGCCACTCCCACCAGCTTCAAAATGGCCTGGCCGGCAGCCTTGACCAGTTGATAAAATGCCTCGTCAGAACCACGATTACCAGATTTAACCATTGATTTTTCCTGGGATAATATTTTATTGGTAGTATGCCGTTCCTGCTTCCCAAGTCAAGATGACCTGCCGACCAACAATGAAAATACCCGCGGCCTCCCCCTTTCTCCGTCTCAGCCAAATAAAAGGCCCCATGGTTTCAGTGTACCATAGGGCCGGGTGATTCTGCAATCGTTAATCAGCCTTCATATTCGAGCCGTTATGCTTCCCCTCGTTGGCGGCGGCGGAGATAATAGCCCGCAGTGACGGCCAATAAGACGAAGATGATCATGCCCCACTCGTTTAAGGTGGGAATAGACGGATTGAGAATGAACACAGCAGTTACGGTTTGATTAGAGTTGACTGTCAGGACCAGGGGGTTGGCCGTAGAGGTTCCTGTCGGCAACGTCCAGGATTTGAAGACATATCCGGCCGCTCCGGTTGCAGATAACCATACTCGTGTACCTGCCGTATATTGTTTGGAACATGTGCCGGGGCAGCTAATACCGCTTCCGTATACGGTTCCGGCATTGGTGGGAGAATTAACCACCGTCAAAGTATAATTAACCGGCGTCGGAGTCGGCGTCGGAGTCGGAGGCACTGGAGTCGCCGTTGGAGTTCCAGGACCCGGCGTCGGAGTGGGAGTCGGTGTCGGAGTGGGCGTCGGTGTTGGAGTCCCAGGACCCGGAGTCGGTGTTGGAGTGGGCGTCGGAGTGGGCGTCGGCGTTGGTGTCACGGGAGGGTTAATTGAATTGGCAATCAATGTTACCGCTTTCTGTGATAACGCTCTACCATTCAATGATGCACCGGTATTCATAGTTATCGCATTTTTAGCAAGTATAATTCCTTCCACATGTGCGGTCGCTTGGATTGCTACACCAACACCTCCGGCAACCTGCCAGATAATATTTTTGGCCTGTGCGCCACCAGTTAAGATGACGTTCTTGGCGGTGGCCACGATGAGATTTCCAGCTATCTGAAAAATCCAGACACTATTAGGACCACCATTTAGAGTAACATCCGACGATATCAAAACGTTAGAACTCCATTTATAGAGGCCGGGAGCAATAGTCATTCCTCCTATTTGTCCAGCGCCCAACTCGGTAGCATCCGGCAATGTTCGTCCCGCAGCGTCAGTGTATGCAGTTTCCATGTCGCTAACTGCCGTAGTTAGGTTAGCAGGAGTTGGAGGCGCATAGTCGGCTGCGTATACCTTGCCAACCACCTGTGGTGATGTCGCAAATTGATTCGAAGCATCAAGTGTTAATCCAAATCCGGTTATGGCTGTCCCGGTAATTGGGCTAACTCCAATATCTCCCGTAATCAGAGTGGCTCCCGTGGTTGAGATTCCTGATTCAGCTAGAATCGCATAACTGCCAGCCGAACCAAGGTTTACCGGCAATTGAGCTGCTGTCTTACTGGTAAGCATCTTTTCGCTGTCGGCATTTGCCGTACTAACCTGAACCGCGGCAAAGACACAAACCCAGGCCAGGATCAGGAACAACCTTCTCATTTTCATTGGATCCTCCTTGTAATTATCTGTCCATCATAAAGAATTAGCTCAAGACCCTTTCGCTCTACCTGAGAGGAGGCGAAAACGTCTGCGTTTTTCAGACCCCAAAACGGCCAAAGCCGTGTACATGAGCGTCGTTCTAACTTTTCATTAACCCCGGACTAAAGCCGACCTAACCTCTGCTTACCGGAAAAAAAGTTTCCCACTCAACCAGTCCTCCATTAATTTCCATCATAAAAGCTGTATCTAAAAAATCAAGCACAGGGTATCAATTTCAGCAATCGTAATTTTGATTTGGATGTGTTATGTGCGTGGTGCCCAATATGTATCATCCTGTATTTTAATGATTTTTTATTAAATACAAGACGGCCCCATTTTTTTTGAAAAAATAGGATGATGCAATGTAATTAACTTGTTTCCGAGGAGAAAAAGATGGATGAACTTAGAATAGATTCAAAGATGTCCTGAGATGTATTGGTCAACCTCTCTTTGATGTCTAGTTCGACGGCGCGGGGGTAGCTGTGGCGCCTGGTTCGGCCTATCTCCGGCCTATTCTTCCAGTTTTCCATTCCATCAAGACCAGGGCCGAGAAGGGCAGGGCGACCATGGGGAATTTTAACAGCCATATGGGGGGGTCAGACGAAATATCTCGATCAGGGTAATTAAGGCAATAAAATGGGCGAAGATGAGGAACATCCCGATCAGGCCGCCCCTCGTCTCCATCTCAGCCAAATAAAAGGCCCCGTGGTTTTGGTTACCACAGGGCCGGGTGATTCTGCAATTGTTAATCAGCCTTCATATTTGAGCTGTTATGCTTCTCCGCGTTGGCGGCGGCGGAGATAATACCCTGCAGTGACAGCTAATAGGACAAAGATGATCATGCCCCACTCGTTTAAGGTGGGAATAGACGGGCTGGGAACGTAAACAGCGGTTACAGTTTGGTTAGAGTTGACTGTCAGGGTCAACGGGTTAGCAGTAGAGTTACCTGTGGGCAAAGTCCAGTTTTGGAATACATATCCGGATCCTCCGGCCGCGGTTAACGTTACTGAAGTACCTGCCGCATATGTTTTGGAGCATGTGCTGGGGCAAGTGATGCCGTTCCCTGATACGGTTCCAGCATTAGCGGGAGAATTAACCACCGACAAGGTGTATATGACCGGCGTCGGAGTCGGAGTTGGTGTATTCGTCGGCGTCGGAGTCGGAGTCGGCGTATTCGTCGGCGTCGGTGTGGGCGTCGGTGTGGGCGTCGGTGTGGGCGTCGGCGTATTCGTCGGTGTCGGTGTTGGAGTGGGCGTATTCGTCGGTGTCGGGGTGTTGGTCGGAGTAGGAGTCGGCGGAGTAGTGACGGTGACATTGACTGTCACGTCACCTGAATTTAAAGCGCTGTTTCCGTCAACATTGACGCCTACCGCCTGGTAAGTGAATGTGTCCGGGCCCACGTAACCAGTCGTGGGAGTGTATCTTAACGTATTGCCGCTGGTCGTCAAGGTGCCGTGAGAAGGAGCGACGGAACCTCTGATAATTCCAGTTACGCAGCCATACACAGCGCCTGCTCTCGGACCCCTCCCAGCATTGTCACCGGTGGAACACCCAGTGATGCTGCCCGTCGGAACAGTCACCAGGGTCGGGGTATTTCCCGTAGCTGTCATAGTCGTCGTGGCCGAAATCACGTTGAGCGAGACGATCAGGTCAGTCGGGCCGCCCGGTCTGGCTGTGCCACCAGCTGAACCAGCTCCGCCGGCCGAATTCCAACATGTCGTCACATGAATGGTGAATGCATCGGTGCCCGTAAAATTTGGCGTTGGGGGTGTGTAGACGTAATTGATACTTGACCCACTCACAGTGCCGGTTAAGGTTCCACCTTCCTGGGTGGGGATGTTCAAACTGGTATCGTTGGCAGGATTATTGTTGTAACAATCCGCGTCGGCCGTGAATACTCCGGCTCCCCCATTAACAATCAAAAAGCCTACCCCTTCTTGAGGCTGACAAAAAAGAGGGTCGCCTGGATTGCTCGTAACCCCACGGGGAGTGAGGCGGTTGTCCGCATCGGCATAAGATTCAATAAAGCCGGTCGTAACGATCAGAGCCAACATCGAGGCAAGAATCAATAATCGTCTTCTTTTCATTATGTCCCCTCTTTCGGTTTACACTACATTTAAGTTGCTTGACACCACAGAACTGCGCGGAGTCAAAAAATAATAAAGATATGACATATCTTACATGCATGATAATAATGTTCCGGAAGCACGCCCTTTCAGCCCGTCGCCGATTCCGCCGCTGGGGCGTCAGGATGTCGTTGCAGTTTATAACACGTTGCAGTTTATAACAAAATTTGCAGTTTATAACAAAATTTGCTTTACCTAAATCGTATGAGTCGGCCTTACTGTTAGGAAGCCAGCATTGGTTTCTTAGATTTTTGACTTTTTATGCCATGTTGTTGAAAAAAATGTCAACAGTTTTTTTCTGTACGGGATAAAAAGTGGAATGATGATCTCTGTCCGGGACAAAAGGTGAGAGTTGGCATGGATAAGTTTTGCTGATTAGCTAGTTATCGATTACAAGCGTCTTCACGTTATGTATTTTTTATATATTATCTAAATATATAGGCTATACTTTATAATAAAATCATCCTGTTGTGTGCTATCACTCTATATCATGAAGGTAGCGCTATGAAAGAGATTAAGAGGTTAGAATCTACCTTTAAGGACTGCCTTGGTTGGCAAGCGCAAAGAATTAGCTTTTTGACGCAATTCCTCATCGCTGTGATTAAAGCCAGGACCGTTAATTTGGCCGAAATTTCCGACTGGACTTTGGACAAAATATCCATGGCATTCCTTCTTTTTATATCACGCAGATTAGTTTTGCAAGAAGCTCAAGGTGTATAGGGTTGGCGTCGGTGTCGGATAGGACGTATTCGTCGGCGTCGGATAGGCCGTCGAGGTGTTGATTGGTGTCTGAGTGGGCGTCGGTGTAGGAGTCGCAACGTTCCGGTATGTTTTAGTCGAACCGATGTCGGCTCGATCCGGCCCATTCTTCCGGCTGGCCATTCCATCAAGACCAGGGCCGAGAAGGGCAGGGCGACCATGAGGGATTTCAGTAGCCATACGGGGGGCGTCAGGTGCCATATCTCGGTCAGGGCGATGAGGGCCGCGAAATGGGTGAAGATGAGGAACATCCCGATCAGGCTGCCCCATATCTTATCCCTCCAGGAGAACCGGGGTGAGGACCACCACAGGGTCAGCCAGAAAAAGGTGTGAAATTCGACCATCCGGGAGACGCAGGAATAGGGGTCATAGGTCAGGCTCGCGGTCCCGTTGATTCTCGACATCAGTAGCGGAATGACTGTGTGAAGGGTGACCCATCTGCTTAACCAGGCCACCCCGCAGGCAGCCACCCCGGCCAGGAGCAACCGCGGGATTTGCCTCCGGTAACTAGTGACACAACTTAGGGAACATCTTTTGTATGTAACTAGAGCCAGTAACCCGGCCATCAGGACGCAGGTCCCAAAGAAATGGCGGAAGATGCCCTGGTCGGTGCCGGTGTGGTGAAAAGAGAGGGCAATGACAACTGTCCGACTCAGGAAATGAGCATAATACACCCCAAAAAAACCCACTACCAGCCACACCCATTTGAACCGCCACCTGGCCGGCCAGGCAAAGATCGCGGCCATAACAATGATCACCACCGGACCCGACAGACACTTCTGATTCAACTCGATGGACAGGGAGGCCACCCGCAGCGTCAAATCCTTCGCGGACGTCTCGGCCACAAAGGACAGCAGCCAGGCAGCATGGTTAACGATCACCTGATGAAACCAGGCGCCTAAGTCGCTCTCCCCGAATAATCTGTAGGCCAGGCTGCTCAAAATGAACCCGGCGCAGAACAGCACCAGAATCTCAATCAGACGCCGTCTCGGGGCCGCCATGGCCGGACCGGTCCCCCTCTTGCCCCACCCGGCCCAGTATAAAAACAACCCCAAGGCCCCGGTAATAATCAGGGCCTGACCGGCCAGCGTATGCCAGAACCACAGGCTGTCGGTAATCCGGGACGAGGCCAGGACAATCATGGAAGAGCGCAGGATGTTGAGGCAGAAGATTAGCCCGATGCCGGAGACCAGGCCATAGAGGCGGATGGTCCAGGCCGGTAAAAAAGCCAGGGCGGCTGCAGCATACAAGAAAATAACCATGGACCCGGCACAGGACCCAGCCACCTCGAAATAGGCCGTGGCCGTGGCGATGGTGCTGCCCGTCAAGACGGTCGGAACGCCCGCCAAAGACAGCAGAACGTGGGTGGCCCAGGCTGTCCCTTCGGCCAGATGACCCAGAACATGCCGGTCGAACCAGGCCGTCTGGTCAATAAAATAAAACCCGGCCGACATCAGACAAAACAAGATTGCTTGTTTGATGAATTCGGTATCAACAGGTCTGTTATTGGCTTGAGATGTCATCCCCGTGCACTGGTCCGGTTTGAAGGAGAATGTTACGGAATAATAAGTTGCCGTCAGTTCTCCGTACCATAATCTGCGACTGAATCCAAGCGGCTTGTTTATGCCCGAAGCAAATACTAAGGATTCGGGAAGATCTGATTTTTTTACTGCCCTGTTGATCTATCCACGTCAGACAATCGCAGTACTGTTATCCGCCATCTGTTAATCGCAGCAAAGTTTGTCCAGCCAGTTGAATAACTGTGGTTTTATGTTGTTTTCCAGGTCATTGAATTTTGTCTGGGCCTCATTCTTTTTCTCACTCTTTTTGAGCGTGATAATGGTAACGAAGGCCTCATGGGCTTTCTGATGATACTCGTTGACTTTTTGATAGGCCGGATGATTCGCGAGTGTCTTCATTTCACCATGAAACTGTTGGCCAAAGGCGCAGTTGAGATGCGTTGGAACCTCTTCCGGATGTAAATCGATATATCCGTCCATGAACGCTTCCAACTTGGAAACCCAATCTAAATGAGCAGTTTTCACTTTCTCTATTCTAAACCGCAGCGGAGTGACCTTCAGGCAGGATAACTGCCCGGACAGGCCTTCTTCACCGGATAAAAGCCGGATTTCGCCGGATTGGCGTTTTGTCCGATGTCCGCCGAAGGTAACGGTAAACATATTTTCCTTTACCTTCGAACTGGCGCCTTCAATTTCCTGGAGCATGACGACACTTCCATGGATATGGTCCAGGATGCTGTTTGCATTTGTGGCCACGCTACTCACATTCTGAGACATTTCACTCGTTGTTACCGTTTGCTCCTCCACCGCGGTGGCAATGGTCGCGACCATGGCCATAACATCTTGGATTACTTTCTGGATATCGGCAACCCGTTCAATCACACGGTCGGTGGCCTGTTGGAGCTGCTCCACCTTATTTCGGATCACGTCGGTCGACGTCGATGATTGCCGGGCCAGTTCTTTCACTTCATTGGCCACTACGGCGAACCCTTTCCCTGATTCTCCGGCCCGGGCGGCTTCAATGGTGGCATTGAGGGCCAAAAGTTTCGTTTGATCGGCAATTTCGTTAATGGCTTCAAGGACAGACCCAATCTCTTCCGATGCTCTTTTGAGCACATCTGTTTCTTGGTGAACGCTTTCCACATTCTTGGTTGCTTGTTCGGTGATTGTCCTTCCTTGCTCCGTATTTTGGGCAATTTCACGAACCGTAGCATCCATTTCCTCCATGCCGGCCGCGATGGTATTGACATTTTCGGTCACTCTTCTGATCTCTTCGGCCACAGCTTCAATATTGTGCCGGCCTTTTTCCGTCAATTTACTTACATGAACCGTATGTTCGAGAGTATCTTGGGCGGCTTTCAGGTTTCCGTCGGACAATGATGCCAGAGAAATAGAGAACTCCCCGATGGTATCGGCATTGGCGCCAATTTTGCGAATCATGAGTTCCTGTTTTGATGCAAAGAGGTTGAAATAATTCGATAGGAGTCCCATTTCATCACGATTGGGCACCTCTAATCGTTCCATTAAATTCCCTTCACCTTCCGCAATATCTTTTAGTGCGTTCATAACCTTTTTTACCCGCCGGATCACGATCCGCATGATGACAATCCAGGTGACAAAAATAAGGACAACGCAGTTTCCGGCTGTCATGACAATGATCGCCGTGATAAGTTTGTCAACGCCGGTGTAGATTTCCACGGTTGGGGCGGTCACGACAAAAATGGATTCAATCGGTTGTAATGGCGAATCGGACTGGAATGTCATTCGTTCAACAGCCGCAATCTTGTGGATACCTTCAAAAGTGTACTCCACAAAGTCACTTTCTTGTGTCCGCAGAATGGTTTTACCAAAGTCGAAATCGGCTATGGTGGTTTTCATAATATGTTTTTGATCGGGGTGAGAAACGATTAATCCATTTTTATTGATGATATACGCATATCCCGTGTTGCCGATCTTGAAGGCGTTCAGATACTCGTCGAATTGAAATCGGACGACGGCCCAGAGCACCGCTTCACGGGTACCCTCCACTTGTACCGGACAGGCAATGATGAATACAGGCTCATCTCCATCACCTTTTAGAATAGGGGATACGGATACTTTTCCATCGAGAGCCGTTTTGTAGTAGGCTCGCATGCTGTCGTTTTGAAAACTGAGGGAATCATTTTTGGATGTAGTAGACGTTGCAAGAAGTTTGTCGTCTTTAATAAGATCAATCCGGGCATATTGGCTCTTGCCTTTTTGGGCCGTCCCGGCGGCGAGTTCAGCCAGCATTTTGTTGCCGTCCGGGGTATTTTCTTTTTTCTGGATGGCCGTCCGGATTCGGACGGAACGACTCCAATCTTCCACTTGCTGAACCATTCTATTGTTCCATCTCCGGAGTTGATCAGTACCGAGGTGGCAGATTTGGACGATCTTGCTTCTCTCCTTTTCTTTAAGTAGCCCCAGAAACGAAGAATAGAGAATAACAGAAGAAATGATCATCCCCATGGATGTTATAGCCACAATCGGAATCACGATCTTTATCCAGAGACTCAGGTTCCTCAACTTCGTAAATCGTTCTGTCATGTACATTCCTTTCTTCTACGTCCGGCCATAGGCCTGGGTAGCCTCGATGAGAACAATAAGTGCAGAGGGGTCAGTGGTTGCGGAGTATCCGTATAATCTTTTGAATCAGTTTGGCTTATAGAGGACGTGTATCACATGTTCCCCATCATGTCATGTGAAAATTTTCTCACGGGACAAATAATATAGAGGATAAACCACTAAACCATACGGATAAAATAGGAATCCTTCCTAAAAAAGACATTTTTGTATGTTAGTAGCTAAGGATATGATATTAGGTTGAGGATATCGTGCGGCGCTTGCAATGGTGGGTGGACAACCGAAAAGGGGTGAGGCGTTGAATCCAAGGGGAATCATCCCGGCCCGAAAAGGCTGTTTTGGTAGGAACAAGGCGCGGTCCGGCCAAAGTATGCATAGGCGATTTGAGTCAGCACCCGGCCTCTGGGGGTTCTTTTGATAAAGCCGCACTGGATCAAGAACGGTTCATAGACTTCCTCGATCGTGTCACGGTCTTCGCTGACCGCGGTGGCCACCGTGTCCAGTCCGACCGGGCCGCCTTCGAACTTGTCCATAATCGTTAAGAGGATGTGCCGGTCCATTTTGTCAAAACCAGATTCGTCCACCTCGAGCATGGTCAACCCACCGGCCGCCACTTTTCGAGTGATGATCCCATCGGCCATGACCTCGGCGAAGTCACGCACCCGGCGCAACAGGCGGTTGGCGATCCGAGGGGTGCCACGGGATCTGCGGGCGATTTCTTCGGCTCCGTCGTCGGTCAATTTAATCTTAAGAACTTGGGCCGACCGGAGTAAGATCGTTTTCAGCTCGCCGGGTTTATAAAACTCCACCCGCAGCACGACCCCGAACCGGTCTCGCAAAGGCGCAGTGAGCATCCCGGCCCGGGTGGTGGCCCCGACCAGAGTAAACCGGGGAAGGTCGATCCGGATGGACCTGGCCGCCGGTCCCTGGCCGATGATAATATCTAATTTGAAGTCCTCCATGGCGGGATACATAATCTCTTCCACCACGTGGTTAAGGCGGTGAATTTCATCAATAAACAAAATGTCGTGAGCTTTGAGATTGGTCAGGATGGCGGCCAGATCACCGGGCCGTTCCAACACCGGGCCGGAGGTCGATCGAATGTCCACACCCAGTTCATTGGCCATGATATAGGCCAACGTGGTCTTGCCCAACCCCGGATGGCCGTGAAACAAGACATGATCCAGGGGTTCGGACCGCATCTTGGCGGCTTGAATAAAAACCCTCAGGTTGGTCTTGACCTCATCCTGACCGATGTATTCATCTAGTTTGGACGGACGCAATCCGGGTTCGAGGCCTGCTTCTTCGTCCTGTTTCTCCGGTTCCACCAACCGTTCTTGATCCATTTTTCACCGATACTGTAAAAATGTGAGTATGATTAATTAATTATATTGAAACACTCTACCCCTCAGGTTGGCCGTGAATCAGGTTGGCCGTGAAGACGTTCGGTTCAATTCTCCTCCGGTTAGTTGACCTTCGCCTTCTTCTGGTTGTGCTTTTTCTTGTAAATCCGAGCACTGGCCTTGTTCTGTTCACGTTGAAGTTTGGCTCTTTCTTTGTTGGTCAGTTTGCCGTCGGCCTTCATTCTGGACTCGGTTTGCTTGATCCGGGCCTGTTCTCTTTCTAATTTGCCGGCTTCCTTCGGCGTCAACTCACCACTTTTTACTCCCTGGTCAATTCTTTTCTCCTGGTTTTTCTCTCTCCACTTGATGACCGGGTCATCGGTGGGTCCGGCAAAGGAGTTGCCCAGCAGGAATAACAAAATAGCACTGGCCGCAAGCATGGTTGTCCCGAACTTCTTCATCGTCATCCTCCTTGTCAGGTTTAGTGTGGGGCGTGCATTTGACTGAACGGTTTACCGAAGATCTAACAGCTAACTCAACCGGTTAAGTTAATTGGAGGGCCGTGTTGCCAATCAGTATTCATTCCGGTGACCGGGATGGGAACTCGGTGATTTTTAAGAGAGTCTCCATATCAGTTGCAAAGCATTCAGCTTTTTCCAGAAGTTCCTGGACCAGGTCCGGTTCGAACGGGACTGTGGGTTGATAATTTACTTGCTGCATATTGTGGAACACCCAATCGAGAAAAGGACCCCAGGCGGGATTAACGCGCCCTGTTTTTATTATCTCCCGCTGAAATGCCAACTGCAGGGCAGAATCTTTATGGAATATTTTACCTTCTTTCACGAAAACGGCGGTGACGGCACTAAAACAGGCAAAGTAGATATCTTGCACGGCTTTCGACATCCGGTTATGTTGCCGGTTGGTCACGGCGGACTCAAGAGCCCGGCGGGCTTTGGCCAGCCAGTGGTTGGTGAAGATATCTTGATCCCTGGACCATTCCTGGGCCTGGTCGTTCATGCGGCCGGTACCCCGTCTCGTAGGATTTCTCTATAAATTGCAGTGTGCCTAAAGGCTCCGGTCGTCCAGTCCGCCA
>JADFYA010000220.1 GCA_015233285.1 Deltaproteobacteria bacterium
ATATTGATAAACAAGGTTTCAATGATGTCGTCTTTGTTGTGCCCCAGAGCGATTTTGCGGTAGCCCAGCTCTTCGGCTTGTTGAAACAGGCGGCGGCGGCGCAGACGGGCGCACAGGAAGCACGGATTCTCAAGATTTTCCGGGCTGTGCGCTTTAAGGCCGTAATCGGTCTTGATCCCGATAAAGGGGATATTCAGCCGGTGAAAAAAGTCGGCAATGGCCGGGGCCGGAGAAGGCTCAAAGCCTGGGTCTATGAAACAGGCGGTCAGATGGTATCTAACCGGAATATATGCCAGTCTTTCCCAGAGCAGGAGACTTAGGCACAGGCTGTCTTTCCCGCCGGAGACTCCGATCAAAATCTGATCATCGGGATCGATCAAACCATATTTTTCAACCGCTCTCCCGACAAGTCTGTTGACATCTTTATCCAGGCGGGACACTATACCCTCATTTCTTAAGTTGTCCGGTCGGACCCAAGCATAAACCTGTTGAAGGAAGCTGTATGGAATCTTCGGAAAAACCCTGCGCCAAATGTCCCGAGTGCCTCTGGGGCGTGGAAATCGTGGTTCAGTCGGATTTCGCCATCCCCATCTATTGTGATCTATGCGGGGCCAAGCTCATTCACGAATGCCCCATTTGTGCCAAGGCCATCTGGAATCCCCAGGCCAAATTCTGCCGTTTTTGCGGGACGCGTTACGATTGCCCAGGGTCACCCGTCGAAGAGAGCGGAGACGTCATCGGCAGGGAAGACGTGACGGATAGCGGCTAACCCGGCTGGCGGGACCGCCGCTTAGATGTCCATCCGGATCAAGAGCCGCCGCTCTGGAATTTGTCCAGCGCCTCAAAAAAGAACGCCGCGTCCGCCTCATTATTATAGAAGTGGGGAGACAGCCTGATGTGCCCGTCCCGAAGAGACACAGACACTCTATGGTCGATAAAAAATTGAAATAGGGCCTGGGGATCACCGGGTGGGTCAAAAGTCAGTATCCCGGAACGTTCGTCTTTTCCCTGGGGGCTGATGACCTTCAAATGTCTGTCCTGAATTCCCTGGTAGAGGATGGCGTTAAGGTTCAGCACCCGATCCGAAATTTGCTGCAGCCCCACCCCGGTGAGCAGACCGGCGGCCTCGCCCAGGGCCAGAATCCCGGCCACATTTTGAGTGCCCGACTCAAATGCCCCGGCCCCGGTTTTCAGGTTGAGTTCGATGTGGCTGAAATCATCTTCCTGAACCACACTCTTCCATCCCACATGGGCGGGACGGACCAGGGACGCGGCCTGATCATCTATATATAAAAACCCGCACCCCATGGGGCCGAGCAGCCATTTGTGACTCCCGGCCACCAGGAAATGGATGCCGCAGGCTTTCACGTCCAAAGGAAACACGCCCAGGCTCTGGATGACATCGACACACAAGAGCAGCCCCCGGCCGCGGCAGAAATCTCCCAGTCCAGCCAGGTCACATCTGAATCCGCTGATGTAATCCACCGAACTCACGGCCAGCAACCGGGTCCGCGGGACCAGGGCCTGGGCCACCACGTCCGGATCAAAGCGGCCGTTATGCCGGGGATAGAACTTGACCTTGACCCCGAAGCGTTTCAAATTCATCCAGGGATAGATGTTGGATGGAAAATCCGGCTGCGGCACCAGCACCACGTCGCCTGGGGTCCAGTCGATTCCGGTGGCTATGGCGCTGAGACCCCCGGAGGTGTTGCCCACAAAAGCCACCTCCTGGGGTGTGGCCTTGATCAACCCGGCTAATCTGGACCGGGCCTCTTCCACCTGGGCCATCCAGCGGTAATAGCCGGCTACTCCGATCCGGGCGTATTCCTCATAAAACCGCCGCAAGGTTTCGACGACTCGCCAAGGCACCGGAGCGACGGCCGCGTGGTTGAAATAACAATAGTTTTGGGTAACCGGGAACTCGGCCCGGTACTCGTCAAGATTCTTCATTTGATCGGCTTTCCGATGGTCAACGTGGGAGGTGGCGGTTTCTCACCCAGAAGATGAAGAGATTGTAGAAACGGTAAACAGCCTCATTGATCAAATTGAATTTGCTGGGCCGGAGGTCGTGACAACTGACCGGGATGGCGGTGACTTTATATCCGGCCCGGCGGGCCAGGTAGACCATCTCCAGGACATAGGAAGTGCCGAAATTGACCCGATCCAGGTAGGCCAGGGCCACACTTCTCCGGTAGGCCTTGGCCGCGATGGAGTAGTCGTCAAAAGGCAGATTCAGCAACAATTTGGCGCACAGCAAGTAGAGTCCGCTGCCCACGATCCGGACCAGGGACCGGGTCTGGTCGCCCATTTTTTTAGAGCCGATCACAATATCGTATTCTGCAGCCAGGGCCGCGGCCTGTTTAACAAAGGCCAGGTCAATGGACAGGTCCATGTCCAGGGAAATGACTAAGTCACCCCGGGCCATCTTGACCCCCTGTTTAAAGGCTGACCCGACGCCCTTTTGGGGCAGATGAAAGAAGCGCAACTCGGGCAGCCGGTCGGCCAGGTCCCGCCCCGCGGCCTCAGTCCCGTCGGTGGAGCCGTTGTCGCCGATAATGATTTCAAAGGGAACGCCCAGCTCCTGCAAGAATTGGTAGAGCAACCTGGTGTTCTTCTCCAGGATGGCGATCTCGTTGTAGACCGGGATAAATATGCTGATATTTTTCATGAGATGAATGAGAGAAAGAGTTTTGCCTGACGCCACAAGGCCGGGATCCGGCGGGGGGCCAACAGGCTGATTAAGTATTCGGGCCGAAAGTAAAAGCGGCGATAAGCCAGGTTGGTCATCCGTTCGAGTTGGTCGGGGTCATGATCTTGATAGAAGCATTCCGGGAAATCTTCAGGGTAGAGGTGCCCCACCGTGTGGTGAAAGGGCGTCCCGGGATAGGGCGTGGCGGCATGAAAGGAGGCATAAGTCGGATTCAGTCGGACGGCGAATTTGATGGTTTGGCGCATATCCGCGTCCGTCTCGCCGGGAAACCCGAAGAGGAAAAAACAGGCCGCATCGATTCCCGCCGCCCTGGTGAGGGATACGCCCCGGATGATCTGATCCAGGGAGATATTTTTCCTGATCAAGTCCATCACCCTGGGGGAGCCGGTTTCCACCCCGAAGTGGATCAATCGGCACCCGGCCCGTTTCATCAAAGCCAGCAGGTCGGCATCCACGGCATCGGCCCTGGTCTGGCAGGTCCAGACGAAGCGATGCCCTGACTGAATGATGTGTTTACAGATGGCGGCCACATTGTCCCGGTTAAGGGTGAACTCCAGGTCCATGAAATAGATTGATCTGAACCCGAGGCAGCCGGCCACATGGTCGATCTCCGCGGCTAATTGAGCCGGAGGTTTCATGCGCAGGCTGCGGCCGTACATGATCTTCAGGCAGAACCGGCAATTATACGGGCAGCCCCGGGACCCCTCCAGGATGGCCAGCCGCGGCCCCAGCACCTCGTAGTAATAATTTTTGGGATCGATCAAGTGATAAGCCGGTAAAGGCAGGTCGGCCAGGTCCAGGTCCGGCCCAACGGGGTTGTGGGTCACCCGGCCGTCTGGAGCATAGGTCAGCCCCGGTATCGTGGCCGGATCCGCCCCTTCGGCCAGGGCTTTGACGGCTGCCTCCGGTTCCCCTCGGATCACCCCGGCCGCGGCAGTGGCGGTCATCGTTTTTTCCGGATAAATGGTTCCATGGGTCCCGGTAATGAAGACCTGGGGATGGTTTAGCGCCCTGACCAACTTGTGAAAGTCGGCTATCTCCAGGTTGGGGCATTGCCATCGGTCCAGCGGACTGGAGGTGATCAGGATCAGGTCCGCCTCAGCCGCGGCTTTCTGCAATGCGGCTAAAGACACCGACCCGGCCCGGCCATCGATTAGAGATACCTCATGCCCGGCTTGTTCGAACATGGCCGCGGCGTTGAGCAAAGACAGGGGTGGCCAGGCCCGATTATATCGGCGACCGCCGCGGCTAACCAGGCCGCCCCAACCGGGATTGATCAGTAGGACCCGCTTCAACGGGGTTTCCTCCGGAATTGCAGCAGGACAAAGATGACCAGCAAGGCCCCGGCCAACACGGCTAATACCGGCCAGTACGCCTGAAACAGGCTTCGTTCTTTCTTGACCGTGACCATGAAGTTGGCTACGGCGGTGTAGTGGAGGCCTTTCTGGTCATATTCCATGACCGCGAAGAATGGATAGGTGCTCGGCAGGGCGGAAAAATTTTTTAGGTCAAAGAATATGTCTTTCTCGGACCGGGGGCCCAGCTCATCTTCCAGGACCGGTACGGGTACGGTCAGTTCTCTGGGGACGACAAAGGTGACCTTGACCTTCTTGGCCTCAGGTTCGGTGTTCTTGACCGCGAAGTGGACGGTCCGTTCTTTCTCCAGCTCCACGCTCAGGGGTGGAAAAGCTAACCCGGCGTTGGGGTTTTCCCGGATATAAAATGTGCTGACCGACAGGGCGGAAAAGGGGTAGTTGTTCAGGTCGTGAAACTCCACCGTCACCGGAAGAGGATACCGGCCCGGTTTTAAGTCCGGCGGCAACGCCTGGGTCAAGGACGCGGAGAAGCTCTCCTTTACCCCCATCTTCTCCTTCACCTCCGACTTCAGCTCTTTGTCTTGCAGCCTGGCCAGGATCCGGACATTGAGGGCCGGCTCGTCGCCATCGTTGGTCACCTTAACCTGGAGATTCAAATTATTGTTTTCCACCTTGACGTCCGTCTGGGTGGTCATTCTCAGGTAACCCCCGTAAGCCGGAGGGCAAACCATCATCCCGGCCAGCCCCAGCACTACCAATATCCGCCACCGCATCCCTTGCTCCCTTCGGCTTTGATCATGCGTCCCTCCCGACTATATTTATCACATCGTATACTGCCAACGGTCATAATTGTACCTTTGGCGTGCGTCCTCACCCAGGGTCAGCGAAGCGCCACCCTGAGGCGGGATCAAAAAAGGACAATTATGACCGTTCGGAGTACATATATCACAATTAAGCTCGATAAAAAACAAAATTTCTCCATAAGGAGTCCTTACCCCCGCTATCCTTGAAAGTTAGTCCTTGAATGGGTATAATTGACGCTTTTGGGCGCGCCTGGTGCTCGACCTGCGCCTTTTGAACTATGATTGCGCTGATTGGATATGACTATCTTGATTGAATGAAAACGGGGAAGTGCTGTGGGAAAGGAAGTGAAGGTTTGGTACGATCAGGAAGAAGATTATCTGGAACTACATGAACAGAAGGTGGATCGAAGGCTTAAACCATAGGAGGCTAACCATTTAAATCGCATACGGGACCCGGACACCATCCCATTCAGGCCTGAAATCTTTGGTATTGCGCGTAACCAACACTGCCCCATGCGCTTGTGCTGTAGCCCAAATGATGGCGTCGGGCAACCTGAGGCGATGGGACCGGCGCAACGGAACAGCGGTTTCGGCAGTTGCCAAATCTATTGACATTATATCAAAGTGGGTTTCGAGAAACTCACGTAATTGCGAGTCGTCTCCCTCTGCTCCAACTAGTGTTTCCATCCACGTGATGCGGCTAATCAACACACGACCGTAACGGGTGTATTCGGTGTCGGCTTCTGCCACTCCGTTTAGCGCATCAATCACTATGTTGGTGTCAAAAACAGCGTCCATCATTCGTCCCACTCGGCGCGCATCGTCTGCTGATACAGAACGGCATCAATGTGGCGATTTTTCCATGAGCCGAAGGCGGCATGATTCTTAAGTGAACGGTGGGTCACCGGGCGGGCTTCGTTCACCCGTTGCTGCAGGAAAATGATGAAATCAAGGGCTTCAATTTGCTTTTCAACCGGTAGTTGGATTACAGACTTTTGGATTTCTTCGGCTAGCGTCATGGCGGTCTCCTTTAATGAGCGTTTGCCCGATACAACTATACCATCAATAAACAGGTGACGCAAGAAAAGAGCGCCCCACCCCAACTATATTTGATTTCAGGTTTTAATCTGCCGAGGCTTACACGAAATCAGGTTCCCCCCGAGCGACGCCTTATCTGGTCCGGCCCACAGAAGTTGCCTCCGCCCCCACCTATGGCTTATAACCACTATAAAATAACCACCGCGTCGCCTCATATTTTTCTTGACATCGCTGAAAAGTAATGTATTATTAAAGATAATAGTGGCTATAAATGTCAAAACGGTCTCCCAAAAGGTGAACGCCATGAGCCGGAAAAGGATTTTTTATAACATAAAATCTATGTGTAGAATATTGTCACCTCCCCCCCCCGAATTTGCCGGACTTCCATCGTCGTCCTATCCTTATTTGTCTTCCTAAGCCACGCCGGGCTTTCTCCCTAGACCTGCGCCTTCTGAACTGACTGCTTGTCTGAACCTTGATTACGCAGATTAATTGATAGGCTATGATAAAAGCAGGCCATCCACGCATTAGACAGATGGATAGCCGTGGGGGTTCA
>JADFYA010000221.1:0-2362 GCA_015233285.1 Deltaproteobacteria bacterium
GAGAAAATTGCCAACGCAATCATTTTGGTACATCAACTCACGAATTGTGGAAAGTTTCTTCTCGATTCTAAATTCACGACCGGGTCTCGACATTGGCTTGCGTCTGGCTTAAGTTAATGACATTGACCTGCAACATACAACCGGTAACATGCAACCGGTAACGATTGGGAGGAGCCTCCCGCTCATGGAAATCAACTCCAGAATCATTAACGAGATTGAAATACTAGATGTCGCGGGCGAGGTGGATCTTTATTCTTCTCCGCAACTCCGGCAGTGGCTACTGAAGGCCATGGGCCGGCCGGGGCCACGGCTGATCGTCCACCTGGCTCAAGTGAGCTACATTGACAGCTCGGGAATTGCCACATTAGTCGAAGGGTGGCAGATGGCCAAGAAGAATCGCGGCAAATTGAAATTAGCCGCCTTGGGCCCGGATACCCTGGAAGTATTTCGATTCGCCAGGTTAGACACGGTATTTAATATCTATGCCACGGTGGAAGAAGCCCTGGCCGATTTCTGAAGGCATGTATGGTCAGGTACTTGCTTGGATACATTGGCCATTGGGCGGGAAAAGCCGTAGCCAATTTACACCAGGCCGCGCGACTAATCAACCAAACCGCCTACTGGCTGACCATCGGGTCCTTTAAAAAGGGCGTTCGGGTCGGGAGCCTGATCCATGAAATGACGGCGGTAGGGTTTAACTCCATCCCCATCGTGGCGGTCATCGCCTTCTGCATCGGCATGATCCTGGCGTTGCAGGCCGCTTACCAACTGCGCCGGATCGGGGCCATGGTTTACGTGGCTGACCTGGTGAGCCTATCCATTGCCCGGGAACTTGGTCCCATGCTCACGGCCATAATCGTAGCGGGACGAAGCGGCGCAGCTTTTACCGCCGAGATCGGGTCCATGAAGGTGGCTGAAGAGATCGACGCCCTGGTCACTATGGGCCTCAATCCCATCAAATTTTTGGTCGTTCCAAAATTTATGGCCATGTTGCTAATGCTGCCTTGCCTGACCCTCCTGGCCGATCTGACAGGGATGGTGGCCGGTGGGGTAATTGGAGTAGCCAGTCTGGGACTGGACGCGGGGGTCTATTATCAACAAACCCTCCGGGCTGTGGCCATGAAAGATATTGTCGGGGGGCTGGTCAAGAGCCTGTCTTTTGCTTGTATCATCACCTTAGTCGGGGTTCACCAAGGTTTTCTGGTGGAGGGGGGCGCCACCAGCGTGGGGGAACGGACCACTTCTTCGGTGGTCACCTCTATCTTCTTAATTATATTGGCAGATTGTTTTTTTACCACGTTATCCTACATTTTTACCTGATCATCTGGTTAGGGCCGTCCGGGATCGATGTCTTACATTCTTCTTTCATCCGTTCAACAAGTTTAACCCAAACTCTATGACGCATTTACCTAACCATAATCAAGATCCTTCAATTGCCGCCATCGAAGTCAGAGATCTGGTCGTCCATTATGGCCCGCGAAAAATTTTGGACGGGGTCAACCTGCGCGTCTTTCCGGCAGAAATTCTGGTTGTCTTGGGCGGGAGTGGGTGCGGCAAGAGCACATTGCTAAGAACCATGCTGGGGCTGCTCCGGCCGACCTCCGGCCAGGTACTCGTTAAATCCAAAGACATCACCAGGTTAAATGATGACGAGCTCCTGGAGATCCGGTTAAAAACCGGTGTTTTGTTCCAAAGCGCGGCCCTATTCAATTCCATGACCATTGAAGAAAATGTCTCTCTCCCCTTACGGGAACACACCGCACTTAACGATGCGACCATCAAAATCATGTCCAAAATCAAGATAGGACTGGTCGGGTTGTCGGGGTATGAAGACTTCATGCCCAGTCAACTATCCGGTGGGATGAAAAAGCGGGCCGGCTTAGCCCGGGCCATATCCATGGATCCGGAAGTGCTGTTCTTTGATGAACCCTCGGCCGGGTTGGATCCAATAACCGCCGCGGGCCTGGATGATTTGATCCTGAAGCTGAAAAAAACCTTTAAGATGAGTATCATCGTGGTCACCCACGAGTTGCCGTCCGTATTCAAAATTGCCGACCGGATTGTCATGATGGACAAGGGACTGGTGATTTTTGACGGAACCGTCGAAGAAATCAAAGCCTCATCTATTCCCCGGGTCAGACAATTTATCGAACGGGAACCGGAAGGGGATGCCTCCCGGACCGACCAATTCCTTGAAGCCTTAAACTGTGGATAAACGAAAAAATAAACACCAAACAGTGACAGTTCTGTTCTTCAAAAAGGAATAAGATGAAATATAAGGGCGAGGAAGTAAAAGCCGGACTCATTATCCTCTTGGGCGTCGGTATCCTTGGTGCGTTCATGATCGCCATCGGGGGTGGGG
>JADFYA010000221.1:2389-6405 GCA_015233285.1 Deltaproteobacteria bacterium
GGCCAAAAATTTGACATCTACACCTCTTACTTCAAAAACACCACCGGATTGAATCCCGGCTCGCCGGTAAAACTATCCGGGTTGCCCATCGGCCGGGTCATGGACATTAGGATTTCCCCTGATGATAACTCCAAGGTCAAATTGTCCATCGGAATAAACCAGGGTAGTCCCATTTACCAGGGAACCAAGGCCTCCATTGCCCGAACGGGGCTGGTGGGAGATACCTTTCTGTTGTTGGAGTTGGACCGGGCCGGTTCCAAGACATTGCCTCCCGGCAGCATCATCCCGGTTAAAGAGTCCATGGATCTGGATCAGATAATGGCCAAGGCCGCCGAAGGTGTTCAAGCCCTAGAGGCCCTGATTGCACGGGTCAACCTTTTTGTCAACGACCGGAACCTGTCTAAACTTAATAATATCTTAGATAATACCGACTTGCTGCTTATCGACGGCACCAAAGCCCTAAAGCAAATCGACCGCCAGGTGGGAGAAATTTCCCAGGTGCTGAAATCCACCCTGAAAGGAGCGGGAGGCTTGTCGTCCAAATTGGAGGCTCATAGTAACGAGATCAAACGTGAATTGGTCAAGACCCTGGAGAAATCCCAGACTGTGCTAAACCGGATGGAATTGTTAGTCGCCGGATTAGATGGTCTGGTCAAGGAAAATGGTCCCGAAGTCCGGCTCACCCTGACCACCATTAAACAGAGTGTCGCCGATACCTCAAAAAATATCGATAAATTGAGCATCCTGCTGAGGCAAGAGATTCAGGGCAATAGCCATAATCTGGAACAGATTGTCGAGAACCTGGCCGAAACCTCCGACAACCTCAGATCACTGACCGGATCGTTGAAAGAACGGCCCTGGTCTTTAATTTACAAGCCTGAGGACACAACTCGGTGATTACAACTAAAGATATCCAGGTGAGAACGAATGAAACCAAAATGTCTTATAATTATTTCCGTCATCTTGACCCTGGCCTTGAGTGCTTGCGGCAGCGTCCCCAAGGACAAATTTTTCCGGATCGTCTATGACCCGCCTGCGGCGCCGGCCACCGGATTAAAGACGACCAATTACACCCTGGCCGTGGACCGGATCAAGTCCATTCCGTTGCTTCGACAGACCAATATAGTTTACCGGGATTCAATCCATCAGGTGGACGTCTATCCATTTTACCGCTGGGAAACTCGGCCCGACACGATGGTCACCGACGTGCTCATACACATGTTCAAGGCCGGCCATGTTTTTAACCGAGTGACAGAACTTGCTCATGCCGATCAGACTGATTTTGTGCTCAGGGGCAAACTCATCCGGTTTGAACAAGTCAACTCCCCGACCGGGACCTATGCCGAAATCCTGTTGGAGTTGGAGCTTGTCCGCAGTTCCGACCGATCAGTCGTCTGGGCCGAGACGATGACCAAGCAACAACCGGTTACCGAGAATGGAGTGGCCGGGTTGGCCGCGGCTATGAGTCAGGCGCTCCAGGACTGCGCTTCCCAGGCGATGAAAGGCATTTCCGACGTAACCGCGGTAACCGGCAACAAGTAACCAGCAACAAGCCAAAATGAGTGCCTTCCACATCCATTGATCTTCATTTTATTCTTGCTGTTTACAACTAGTTGAGATATAAATATAGATCGTCAAGCGACTTTCGCATCCAACCAAAAGATAACACGAGACTTTCAGAAGAGAGGTCACCATGAAGATTCACGAGTATCAAGCTAAGGAACTGTTCCGGAAACACGGCTTGCCGGTGCCCGACGGATTTGTGGCCTTCTCGGCCGACGAAGCCAGAGAAGTAGCCCTGAGATTGGATAGCAACATATATGTGGTAAAGGCCCAGATCCACGCCGGGGGACGGGGAAAAGGTGGGGGAGTAAAAGTGGTGTCTTCGCTTGATGAAGTCTATAACACCGCCAGACAAATGATCGGGTCCAAATTGATCACCCACCAAACAGGCCCCGAAGGCAAAGAGGTGAACAAGGTTTTAATTGAAGAAGGTCTTGAAATTGCATCAGAATTATACTTAGGCATCGTTATCGACCGGGCCCAAGAGGCCCCAGTGGTTATCGCCAGCGCCTCCGGCGGGATGGATATTGAAGAAGTCGCGGCCAAGAATCCCGGAGCCATCAAGAAAGAAGTCGTCGACCTCGGCCAGGGGTTGCTGGGATTTCAAGCCCGGAACCTGGCCTACGCCCTGGACCTTCAAGGCGGTGCGGTGGGCCGTTTCGTCAAAACAGTACAAGCCCTATACCGCATGTTTCTGGCCCTGGACTGTTCCATGGTCGAAATAAACCCCCTGGTCGTCACCAAAGACGATCGGTTGATCGCCCTCGACGCCAAAGTTGCGTTTGATGATAACGCCTTGTTCCGGCATCCGGAACTTAAGGACCTGATTGACCCGACCGAAGCCGACCCGCTGGAGTTGGAAGCAGGAAAATATAATCTTAACTATATTCGATTAGATGGAAATATCGGCTGCATGGTCAACGGCGCCGGTTTGGCCATGGCCACCATGGACGTAATCAAGTTGGCCGGAGCCGAACCAGCTAACTTTTTGGACGTGGGCGGCGGAGCCAGCACTGACATGATCAGAAACGGATTCCGCATTATCTTGGAAGACCCTCGGGTCAAGGGGATCTTGATCAACATCTTCGGCGGCATTCTCAGGTGTGACGTCCTGGCCCAGGGAGTCATTGAGGCGGCGGAAAAAATTGGCGTGGGAGTGCCGCTAATTGTGAGGTTGGAGGGGACGAACGTGGATAAAGGCCGAGAGATGTTGAAGAATTCCGGTCTTAATTTCACCGTGGCCGACACCATCCTCGACGCCGCGGAAATGGTCACCAAAATTGTCGGGAGGGCGAGTTAAATGAGCATTATAGTCGACGAAAACACCAGAGTGGTGGTTCAAGGCATTACCGGCCGCGAAGGTTCATTCCATACCAACCAGATGCTAGCTTACGGCACCAAAGTTGTGGCCGGGGTTACTCCAGGCAAGCAAGGCCAGACCCTGGGGGGAATCCCTATTTACAATCAAGTCATCGATTCGGTGGAACATGCGCAGGCCAATACGGCCATCATCTTTGTCCCCCCCGCCTTTGCCGCTGACGCCATTATGGAAGCCGCGGCGGCCGGGATCAAAGTAATCGTTTGTATTACTGAAGGAATTCCAACTATTGACATGATTGCGGCCAAAAAGTATCTAAAAGGAACCGAAGCCGTGTTAATCGGCCCAAATTGCCCCGGCATCATTTCTCCCGGTAAAACCAAAGTGGGCATTATGCCTGGAGATATCCACAGACCGGGCTCCGTTGGAGTCATCTCCCGAAGCGGCACCCTGACCTACGAAGTGGTCGGCCAACTCACTCGCCAGGGAATGGGGCAGTCCACCTGTATCGGAATCGGCGGCGATCCGATCATCGGATTGGCCTTCATCGAATTGTTGGCCAGGTTTGGTGAAGATAAAGATACCTCCGGCGTGATCGTTATCGGTGAGATCGGCGGCTCATCCGAAGAAGAGGCTGCAGAATTCGTCAAAGCCAATCTTAAAAAACCGGTCATCGGCTTTGTGGCTGGTCAGACCGCCCCTCCCGGGAAAAGGATGGGCCATGCCGGAGCCATCATTGCCGGCCGAAGCGGCCGAGCTGAGGACAAAGTGGCGGCTTTTCAAGCAGCCGGGATTCACGTGGTCCGCAACCTCGGTCAGTTGGGCGCCACGGCGAAACAGGTTTTCCCTGCTTAAGTCCGGCCCATGGCAGCCGGGACGGTTATAGAACAAAAGTTACCCAAAACCACAAAGGACGCATCACCCCTAATCTCCGTCATGTTGCGTCCTTTGTATTTCACCTCAGTCAAAATCAGCCGGGGGGTCGCCGTGCTTACCCCATCTAGTCAAGTCCGTCAGTGGACTAGACAGGAATATGAGAAGATGATTCCGGCCGGGATTTTTCACCCCGAAGAACGGCTGGAATTGATAGAGGGAGACATTTATCGCATGACTCCACAAAGCAGTCTTCATGCCA
>JADFYA010000222.1 GCA_015233285.1 Deltaproteobacteria bacterium
AGCCAGGATGAGTTTGACCGACTGCTGGATGAACTTCCAATTCATGCCATGGATATCGTGCAGACCGCTTACTACACGGGCATGAGGGCTGGTGAAATATTCAATCTGACATGGGATAAGGTGGACTTGGAAAAAGGTGTGATCCAACTTGAGGCGGAGGATACCAAAACCAATCAGCCCAGGTTGATCTACCTACACGAGGAAGTCTTGGCTATCTTGTCAAGGTTATCCCAGGTTAGGCCTACAGATCACGATTACGTGTTCACCTACGAAGGTCTGCCCATCAAGAGCATCAAGACCTGTTTCAACAAGGCCTGCTACAGGGCTGGCATAGACGACTTTCGGTTCCATGACCTCCGGCACACCTTTAACACCTTGATGCGGAAAGCGGGCGTATCTAAGAGCGTCATCATGCAATTGACGGGACACAAGACCGACGCTATGTTTCATAGATACGATACGGTGGATGAGGCAGATGCCAGAGACGCTTTAGTAAAATTAAATCAGGTTGTTTAAAATATCAGTCGGAAGGGCAAAAAGCTCGAGTGCTCCCATAGTGCTCCCAAAGAAAAAAAAGGACCTAACCTTTTGAGTTAAGTCCTTGTATTCCCTGGTGGGCCGTCGGAGGCTCGAACTCCAAACCTACTGATTAAGAGTCAGTTGCTCTACCGGTTGAGCTAACGGCCCGGATGTGGTGCGATCAAGTTCGTCCCTTTTATACCTTCGATTCCGGCCTGTCAAGCAAAAATTTGACCAGGGGAGATGCCGATAGGTCAAGAGAGACGAAGTGTCCCAATAAGATCAGTAAGTTTTGCGACTTCGCAGTCAGTTAAGTAACCCGTAATTCCTTCGAGCACATCCATGGTGGCCGTGGGATTGAAAAAATTGGCCGTGCCGATCTGGATGGCGGTGGCCCCGGCGATAAAGAATTCCACCGCATCTTGCCAGGTGCTGATGCCCCCAACCCCGATCACCGGTACATCCACCGCCCTGGCCACTTGCCAGACCATCCGCAAGGCCACCGGCTTAATCGCCGGACCGGACAAGCCTCCCGTGATGTTGGCCAGCCTGGGCCGCCGCGTGGTCAGATCAATGGCCAGGCCCAGCAGAGTGTTGATCACGGTTAAACCATCTGCCCCGGCATCTGCCGCAGCCTTGGCCATGACCGTAATGTCGGCCACATTGGGGGTCAACTTGACCAGCAGAGTCTTCTTTGTCACGGCTCGGACCCGGGCGGTCAACCTGGACGTGGCCTCGGCATCAGTCCCAAAAATCAGGCCTCCGGCCGCGACATTGGGGCAGGAAATATTCAGCTCAATGGCGTCCACCCCCTCCTGATCGGAAAGCGCCGCCGCAATCTCGACGTATTCGTCTTCGGTCTCACCCAGGATGTTGACCACGAGGGCCGGAACCAGATGGCGCAAGTAGGGCAACTTGTCCCTGATAAAAGCGGTCAGTCCCACGTTCTGCAATCCAATGGCATTTAACATCCCGGCCGCGGTCTCCACGATCCGCGGGGGTGGATTGCCCGGCCGCGGCCTTAAGGAGATTCCCTTGACGACCAGAGCCCCCAGCCGATTTAGATCTACAATTCCGTCATATTCTTCGCCATAGCCGAAAGTCCCCGAAGCGGTCATAACCGGGTTGGCCAACTTGAGACGGCCCAAAGTAACAGTCAAATCCGGATGATTCATGAGTTAAACACCTCCCCGGCATCAAACACCGGACCTTCCCGGCACACCCGCAAGTAAGCCGGACCTGGGGCATCGGCTTTCCGAACCACGCAGCCTAAACAAACGCCCAGGCCACAAGCCATGCCGGTTTCCAGCGACACCTGACAGGGGCACCCAGCCGCGGCGGCCAGACCAGCCACGGCCTGAAGCATGGCCTTGGGCCCACAGCTATACAGGCGAATCGGTTCAGAGGCGGCATCCAACTGCTCTTGGACCAGGCTGGTGACCAGTCCCGGCCGTCCCAGGGATCCGTCCTCGGTCGTTACCTGAACCCTTACCCCTAATTCGGCCAATTCTTCTAGGCATAGGATGTCGGCCCGGCCTTTTCCCCCGGCCAGAACGGTGACTTCATCCGGCCGGCACAAACCACGGCGGATCAGGTCCTGGGCCAGGAAAAAAAGCGGCGCCAGTCCCAGCCCTCCCGCCACCAACAACACCCGTCCTGGGGCTAAGAGAAATCCCCGGCCCAGGGGACCGGTGACGGCCAGAGTTTCTCCCACGGCGGTCTTAGCCAGGATCCGGGTGCCTTGACCGACCACCCGAAACAGGATGTCGAAGCCGCCACCCATCACCCGATGAATGGAAAACGGCCGGGGAAGCAACGGATCAACCGCGTCGCTGACCCGGACCATAACGAACTGTCCCGGCCCGGCCGCCGCGGCGATCTCCTCGCCCATGAGCGAAAGATGGTAAACATCGTTCGTTATCCGCCGGTTGGCCACCACCTTGACTCCGATATGACGGGGTGCCCCGGAAGAGGACGCGGTGATACCAGGCTTCGGATGCAGACCGGTTTGGAACTGACTTTGTTGTTTATCCATAACTGCCTTATATTATATAGGTGCTTTATAAATGTAAGGGGAATTGCCGGCAAAGGGCGAAAATCGCTCGACGGGTTATGGACGCAGCGGATTTTGAATGGGAAAAATCGTTGCGTCTCTTTCGCATGGAATTTTCCGTCGTGTCCCGCAAAAATTGTTAATAAAATCAACAATGAGTGACTAATCTGAAATGAACGTCAAGTAAATTGGATGTGGATCTTTTATCATATCGCTTGCCCTGTTACCATATTTTTTATTAAAATGGCAATGAATGGGCGGCCTGGATTGGAGTCCGCCTCGTTGTCTGAACCATGATTACGCTGATTGACTGATTTACTATGAGTGCTTGTGGCTTCAAGGCCAAGACGTAGGGACCGGAGCTATTTCCAAAATGAAGCATCGCCTTGAGGGGCCAGACCAGCCATCCGGCCGGACCGGGGCACTCTCCAGTGTCTTCTCCTGAATTATTCCACCAGATGCCGAATTCCAGACTTTCCGACTGGAAATAATCTGAAACAAAACTTATCTTCTAGGAGAAGGATGATGAAACATTTTTTTGTGGTGTTCATTGTATTCATCTTCGGCCTCATCGCCTCCTGCACCGGGGGAACAACGAATAACAGCCCCCCGGCGGCCGGAAAAAGCGAGGCCGAGCGCGGTGCAATCAAACTCTACGCCGCGGCCAAGAAAGGATATGTCATGGTAGAAAAAATCGTTAAGACCAAGGCAGAATGGCGGCAACTCCTCACTCCGGAACAGTACCACGTCACCCGCGAGGCCGGGACCGAACGCGCCTTCTCCGGGATCTACGCGAATAATCACGACAAGGGGGTCTATCAATGCGTCTGCTGTGGCAACGATCTGTTCAGCTCGGAGACTAAGTTCGAGTCGGGGACGGGCTGGCCCAGCTTCTGGCAACCAATCGCCCCGGAAAACGTCGTCACCCGGTCGGATAATAGCCTTTTCGGACAGAGAACCGAGGTCCTATGCAGCTGCTGCGAGGCCCACTTAGGACACGTCTTCAATGATGGTCCGCCGCCGACCGGGCTTCGCTATTGCATGAATTCTGCGGCCCTGAAACTGGTGAAAGGGGAATGAGGTTGCCCCTAAGGCGGAAGATGAGGTCAACCGGCATCAAAGAGGAGAAGAAACCATGAACTCGATCATGTTAACGTCCGCGTTAGTCGTGGCATTTGGTTTGTCACTGATCCTCATGGCCCCGACGGGAGCACCGGCGGCTCAGAAGTTGGAGACGGCCATCTTTGCCGGGGGCTGCTTCTGGTGTATGGAGGCGCCCTTCGACTCGCAACCAGGAGTCATCTCAGTCACTCCCGGGTACACCGGGGGGAGCGTCAAAGATCCCACCTATGAACAGGTGTCGGCCGGCGGGACAGGCCACGCGGAATCGGTCCAGATCGTTTATGATCCGCTTGTCATCAATTATAACAAACTACTTGAAATCTTCTGGCACAATATCGACCCCACGGTTACCGACCGTCAGTTTTGCGACCGGGGGCACCAGTACCGCTCTGCCATCTTTTATCAAGGTGAGGCCCAACGAAAAATGGCCGAGGAGTCAAAGACGGCCTTAGAAAAAGCCAAACCATTCCAGGGACCGGTCGTCACCGAGATCTCGCCGGCGAGCCCGTTCTACCCGGCCGAAGAATACCACCGGCATTATTACCAGAAAAACCCCTTACGGTACAAATTCTATCGGACCGGTTGCGGCCGGGACCGACGGCTCAAGGAGTTATGGGGAAGTGCCGCGGGGCATTGATGGAACCACTTGTTGCTTGTTGCCTGTTACTCGTTCCTCGTTGCTTTCAACAACCAACGGGCAACAATCGTATCCAGAAGCGTCACTTATGACCGTGCGACTATATAATGTCGGTGGTCGATTTATGGCTGAGGAGTGATTTTTTATAAATTGGGCGGACTGACGCCAAAAATATCCTTGCTTTTCCTCACCGCTTGTGCTAAACAATATCTTTTTTTGCCTGGCGTGAGTCAGGCTCCCCTACCTGAATATTAAGCTCTGAAACAGGAGAGAACAATGTCAAAGAGTTGCGAGATCTGCGGGAAGCACCCGGTTGTCGGGAACAACGTCAGCCATGCCAATAACAAAACCAAGCGCAGGTGGTATCCCAACCTGCAACGGGTCCGGACCGTGCTAAATGGAACGGTAAGACGGATCCGGGTTTGCACCCGATGCCTGCGTACCGGCTCGGTGGTCAAGCCGGCCTAATGCCATCTGAAACAGCTTGATCGTACAGAGCCTCAGCCCTTAGGGACGACCTGGAAAACAGACCGAGCACAACAGCTTCTCCAGGATCTTCCCTTAAGGGAACGCTTGCCGACCCCCTTTTTACCGCCCCAGCTACCGGCTGGTCCTTTTCGGCCCCCCACCCTTTCCCGCCGAAACATATGCCCATCTACCCAGGCTTCACCCTGCAGCCATCATCATCTATCCCAAGACGCGCCGGCCCAAAAATAATAAAAAAGGCTCCATAACTGAATATACAGCGACTTTTTTAATCTATGTGGTTGATTTTTTCTGTGCCGTTAATTAGGTTGATCATGGTCGAAAGTACTTCCGGTTCCGTGCCTTTTTTACCCTGACCAGTTTCCTGGATATGCCAATGCTAAGTCCCGACAGAATCATGATTCCCAAGCCGACGGTTAAGACCGCCCGCCCGGCCGGCACTTTATTCCCAGCCCTGATCATTTGGGCGATGCTGTCTTTGGTTCTTTTTCCAGTCGCAGCCATCGCCTTGCCGACCACACCGGTCAAGACTTTTACCGTGGGGGCCCGCCCCTGGGCCGGGGTCATGGATATCGCGGGGCAAAATCTTTACGTCACCGGCTCTTCTTCCAATGCCGTCTCCATCATCAATCTCGCCACAGGGGTGGTGACCCTGAATGCCATTGCCGTTGGCACTACTCCCCAGGGGTTGGCCTTCACCCCTGACGGCCGGTATCTGTATGTGGCCAATCAGGGAGACAACACCGTGTCCAAGGTGGACGTAACCTCCCGGCAAGTCATCAAGACCATCGGAATGGATGCGCAACCAGTTGATGTGATTATATCTAAGGACGGTCTGACCGTATTTGTGTCCAATTACGCCGGCGGCACGGTCTCCCTTATTTCAACCACGAGCGACACCGTAACCGGTGCAATAGTTTTAAATTACGGTCCCTGGGGATTGGCCCTGGACCCGGCTGGCCAGTATCTCTACGTGGCTGGTTCCGCGGCTAATACCGTCTTCAAAGTCCGGTTGGCGGATCTCGTCGTTACCGTCTCTGGAACGGTGGATGGGCAACCCCTATATCTTGCCCCGAGTAGTGATGGGGCCTATGTCTATGTCACCTGTTCCAATGGGGGCACGGTCCTAAAATTGTCGGCTGCGGATCTGACCGTTAACCAGCGAGCGAACCTGGCCGGCAACCCTCTCGGTATAGCTCTAACCAATGATAACAATACACTTTTTGTGGCAGATAACCTGGCCGGCAACCTGAAGATAGTCAATACGGCCAACATGACCACCACGGCCAACCCACTCGCAGCCGGCCAGGGCCCGGCCGGAGTCAGGCTATCAACGGATGGCCATTATCTTTTCTCCATGAATTCAATTGATAATACGGTGACCATGTGGTCTGATTTATCAACCATCACCATTGTCAGCTTGATTCCCGCAGCCATTAATAAGACTAATAATAATCAGGCCAAACTAATCTGGTCTTCAGGTAACGATGGTGATTATTTAGTGGAGATTGGGGGCATCGGACCCGGCACGGGAAATCAAATCGACGCCGGCAAATGTCAAAAG
>JADFYA010000223.1 GCA_015233285.1 Deltaproteobacteria bacterium
AAAGTCACCCTGGTGCTTCGTCGCGTCGGACCTGATATCCAACTTCCCGGCTATGGCCGCAGTTGACAGCGTGTTGACGTCTTCAGCCAGGCCATGAATAGCCTGCACGCTTTTCTCGATGGCCCTTGCGATCTTTTCGAAATTGGTTTTGGCCGCGGAGGTGTCTTGGTCGGCTTCCGTCACCTGGAGGGTTACATTAAGATAACCTTTGGCAATCTGACCGAGCACTTCGGTTACCTTAACCACTTCGGCCTCCTGGTATTGATTGACTTTTTCGGCTATCCGGCCGGCCTGCTTAATGGCGGTCTCGTCCGTCACAAACTCCAGAGCGCCAATGATTTTTCCCTGGCGATCTTTCAATGGAATTCCTGTGTAAGAAATTTCAAGATTATGTGTCCCAGGGTGAGCATCAGTTTCGCCGATGGACTTACGGTTATCCCGCATCGCCATGGCACAGGCACACCTTGGCGTATTGCAATCCGAGGTTTTAAAATGATTATAACACTTGGTGCCCACTATTTGCTGCTTGGCTAACCCGATCACATCAGCCCCTATTTGGTTAATGTAACGGATTGCGAAATCCGTCCCAAGAATCAACGCTGGAGCCGGCACCACATCAAGGTGCCCAACGAGTGTCGTGATGGTCTCGTTGACCCCGGCCACGATCTTCCGAAAATCACCCTGATGCCTGGACGCGTCGGCCCTGACGTCCAGATTCCCTTCAACCGCCGCAGTCGCCAGTACATCCACATCGTCAACGAGCAAACTCACGGCGTTGATGCATTGATTCAGATTATTCTTTATCTCATTGAAATCACCTTTATATTCATCAGTAATCCGGGGCGGAAAATCTCCTTTGGAAATCCGGTCGACATAATCCGCCGCCATTTTCAGAGGCTGGATGATCGCCTCCAGGATGTCATTGGCGCCGGCCACGAGTCCTCTAAAATCGCGATGAATTATTTCCGGTTGTCCTCGGGTTCCCAACTTGCCCGCAGTCGCCGCGTCCTTTAAACGGCCGAATTCAACCAGCACGGATTGAATTATTCCATCGACTTTCCGGGAAATAATCAAACCGATCAGCAAAGCCGCTATTGTCCCTATAATTGACAGCATCAACGTGGCCATGATCAATCGACTAGATTGCATCTTGGACTCTTTATGAAACTCGTCGGCCTGCCGCTTATTCTGGTCTATTATATCATTCAGGAGTTTCTCACTCGCATTGAAAGCGTCTCGGGCTTTACCCGTTGACAAGGCTAAGGCTTCCTCATGTCTCCCATTCTCCTCGGCCTCAAGCACCCGGCGGTGCATTTTTCTCCATTCTTCCCAAGATATCTTGAAGGTATTCCATATTTTTTGCTCAGCCGGCGTCCGAGGCAAGGCTTCATAGATTTTCAAGCCTTCTTCAACGTTCTTCCAGGTCTCCTCAAGCCGCTTTAGTTGATGTGCTTTGTCTGCGCGTAATTCCGGATGGATAATGGTCCGCTCCGCCCGCTGGATAGCCGTCTTGGCTTCATTGATAATCCCAAGCCCCAAAATGCTGGGCAAACGATCTGAGGCAACCACCTCAAAGTTATCATTGACCATGACCACGGCCCGCCAACCTAAAGCCCCGACTATTAACAAAAGGACCGCAATCAGGACGAAGCCGCCGGTCACCATTATCTTAATTCTCATGTTTTTCATAACATCCTGACCTTTCATTGTTGTTGACATTGATTCGGCCCTAACTTGGCGCTGTCGGTTGCTCGTTGTTCCACCCAATAACGGCAACCGGCGGCGGGCTTTTTAAAACGCCAATCATGACCGGATTGAATCTAGCCGGCGGCCGGCGGTCTAATAGCGTTCAAACTCATCTTCATTAGAGTCAGTCATCTGTAATGCTATTCCTTTTTTCTCAGCTCCGGCGGATGACCGCCTGGTCGAAGCGGCTCCTTTCTTAGAAAATCTATGCGGGAGCATTCCGGAGTGGGGGGTTTTACTCGAATCTGCCGTAATCATTCCGCGTCCCGACTTTGACCGGGGCCGCGGTGAATTTTGCCCATCCGGCTGGTGCTCCAATCTAAAAAAAGCGATTATTTCTTTAAGTTGCTCCGATTGAGCGGACAACTGCTCGCTGGCGGAAGCCATCTCCTCCGAGGCACTGGCATTTTGTTGCACCACCTGGTCAAGTTGCTGGACGGCTTTCGAAACCTGTTGGATACCATCGGCCTGCTCATTGCTTGACGAGCTAATTTCTTGAACCAATTCAGAAGTTTTCTGGATATCAGGGATGATGGTTTCGATCAACCGGCCGGCGTGCTCGGCCACTTCCACACTGGTGGTCGACAGGCTGCTGATTTCTTTGGCCGCATTCTGACTCCGTTCAGCCAATTTACGCACTTCCGCCGCAACCACAGCGAAACCTTTGCCGTGTTCTCCGGCCCGGGCCGCTTCGATGGCCGCATTGAGCGCCAACATATTTGTCTGACGAGCAATTTCCTCGATAATGCCAATCTTTTCAGCAATACTTCGCATCGCCTTAACGGTCTCCGCCACAGACCGGCCGCCTTCTTGAGTGTCGGTGGCCACTCTCGACGCGATGGCCGCGGTTTGCTTAGCATTGTCGGCGTTTTGAGTGACGGTGCTGCTCATTTCTTCCATCGAACTGGACACCTCTTCGACGCTGGCGGCTTGCTCGGAGGCTCCTTGGGACATTTCGGTGGCCGTGGAGCTAATCTCTTGACTCCCTGAGGCCACCTGGTCCGTGACGGTTTGAACGTTGGCGACGACCTCTCTCAGGTCTTTGACCATCTTGTCTAAGGCGATCATCAAGGCGTCATTTGTGGACCTTGCCTCCACCTTGACCATCAGATTTCCAGACGCGATTTCCTGGGCCAGTTTGGCCACCTCATTCATGGCGTCGATGAGTAAATTCAAATTCTTCTTAATTTCGTTAAAATCACCTCGATATTCATCAGTAATCCTGGAAGGGACATCCCCTTTGCTGATTCGGTCCACATACTCGGCCGCCACGTTCAAAGGACCGATCACCGCATCCAGGGTGTCGTTCACTCCTTGGACGATATCCCGGAAGGCGCCCGAGTGCTTGGAAGCATCGGCCCTGGTCGCCAGTTTGCCGGCTACGGCGGCCTGGGACAACATCCCCACGTCGGCCACCAACTGGTTGAGTGTTTGAATCATTATGGTGAACGACAGAAGCAGCATGCCTATTTCATCTTTGGTGCCGGCTTCCAACTTGACGTTCGTATCCCCGCCGGCCAGTTTCTCTGCCGCTTCAGACAGACTCCTGATCGGCCGGCTGATAATCTGGGCCAGAAAAAAACCAAGCACAACGGCCAGAACCACGCCGCCCCCGGCCATGCCGGTGGTCAGATTTTGGGCGGTAGAGGCCCTAACCTCGTTTTCTTCAGCCCTGGACTTGGCTACGTTTATCTTCATTTCAAGCAGCTTTTGGGTTGATTCCTGTACCGCTCTGGCCACTGGAGCAGCCTCGCCCATTAACAGATTAAGGGCCTCTTCTTTTTTATTTTCCAGGGCCAGGGCGATCACTTTCTCTCGCATGGGGAGATATTTCTCCATCGCTGCTCTCAGATGCTGAAATTCCTTGCGCACTTCTTCGCGCTGGATGGACTTCTCAAACTTTACCAGGCCCTCGTCGACGGCCTTGTCATGTTCTTTAATTCTAGTAATAATGTCTTTAAGTTGATCCACATTTTTGATCAGGATTATTTCTCTTAAGTTGGCCCGAACCCGCTGATACCGGACGGCCACTTCCGAGATCTCGCCTAATGGTTTGGTATCATGTTCATACATGGCTTTGCCGGCTTCTTCGATCTTGTGGACGTTTATGATGCCGACATAACCGATGAGTCCGGCGATCAAAGCCACCAGCATGAAACTGGACAGAAGCTTTGTTCTGATATTCAAGTTATAGAACCAGTTCATTGCCATCCCCCCCTATATCTATATGATTGACGGATAATTTCTTTCCAACCAGGGCACCTCATGCAACGTTGGGTTCAGGCTGGCTTATAGTGCTCCCCAGCCTTTGAAAGATGAGCTTTTCTTGTTCCGTCCCGACTAGGTATAGTTCCGTTATTTAAAGCAACATTTATGCCATACCGCGCCCACGGGATAACTATTTAATTATACATAATAATTAAACCATAGCCCCATGGAATAGCTTGTTGCTTTTCCTTGTCCGCCCTTGAGCTGTGTCGCAGGCTCAAAGTCATTCATAAAATTTGCTAACTAACTGGTATGTTGGTTACAAATTAACGATGGCACCGGGGGTGGCTTGAAGGGTGATTCAACGCTTGCAAAATAAACCAAACCAATGTCCAATTCACTTAAACGATTGATAATAAATAAATTAGCCTCAAAATAAAACGCCGGTATCCCGGTGAAGGAGAATGATCACAAAAGTGAACACCGTGTTCAATAAAGTGAACCAACTAATGCTGCCAGTCTTAGGACAGTCTCGAATGGCTGCCTCGCAGAACGGGCTGCCGCAACCAGTTGGGCTTGGGTTTTCTGGAATGATGTATCTATCCCTGTGAATCTCGCACTGGAGGTCTTCAAGGTACTCCCGGAGATGCTCGACGACCTGATTCCGGGTAGTCTCGGACAACGCTTCCATCATGCGAACTATGTTGGAAATAGCTGTGACCGGCATGATCAAATCCTTTTGACCTGAGTATCGTCATCTTCCCCGGAAATTTTTGTCGCTGCTTCATTCTCCATTCTTCAAGTCGACTCCATTTTTAAATTTATCTTATCACACCTGCCGGGCCGATTCAAGAGCCGCTGCATTCTGACCTTTTATGTTGCGGGCCACTGCGGGCTAGACGAAAACGATCATGAGCCCTCCGTCCTCCAACGGATCCAGGCGATGACAAAAATTTGACACCGTGAAGGGAGAGAACTGCCCGGCGTCGGCTTGTTTGTTGAGACCCCGCCGCAGGGTGGCGCTTCGCTAACCCTGAGCTATATTGTGTAACCCCTACACGGTATTAGGATGGCGGCCCAACCTAAGGCGCATTGAGCCCCGGCAATGGACCTTCAAGAAAAACCATCAGGTTCCGAATAGCAGGACCCCTTTCCCAGAAGGGGAAAACATTCTATCTCAGGGTCGGCGAAGCACCAGCCTGGGTATATATATTAAATATATGCAGCCAGTTAGTCAATCACCGGGCGACCTGTCTCCGCAATGGGCACGATAATTGCATCACCCCTCACCAAACGATTCAGTCATTTTTTCTCTACGTATTTGTTATTATATTTACCATAGAATCAGTATGAGGAGGTTTCAACGTGTCTCGCCGTCATTTTTTCCTGGTAATATCCCTGGCTATGTTGGTTCTAATGCTGGCCTTGACTGGAGGATGCATTCAGACCGAAACGGAAGCTTCAGATAAAACGGTCACCCGCCGGGACGTCGATAAAGGACATGTCCCAGACGGCGCTTCCAGCGTAAAATTCTTCCGTCCTGTATCCACTAAATAGCCACTTTTATAAAATTACACTTGAGGAGGTTTGACCATGTCCCGCCATTCATTCATCATGATTTTATGTCTGGCTATATTGACCTCAATCTTAGCCCTGGCCGGGGGGTGCACCATCGTCAGGCAGGGAAATCCCGAGGAAATGGTTACATTCCGGGCCACGGGTAAGGGGCATCCGCCGGCTGACGCCACCAGTGAAGCCGAAGCCAAGCTAATGGCCGAACGGGCCGCCATCGCCGACGGCTACCGCCAATTGGCCGAACGGATTAAAGGCATGTTGGTTCAAAGCTATACCACCCTTAACCGCCAATCCGTCAGTCATGATGTCATTAGAATTGAAACCGAAGCTTATCTAAGACATGCCGAAGTCATGGCCATCCGGCATAATGCCGACCGGATCGTGGAAGCCGATGTTAAGGTGTCTTTCCAACCCAGTTCCGGCCTGGTTATTGGACCGATCACGGCCTATTAAAAAATCCGGGCGATATTCGCCGGATGGCCCGGGCGGTCCCGGTGTTGATTGACCTACAACCGAAATATGGTTAATTATGACCAGTTATAGACCTGGCACAAATATTATCAGACAATTGACCCTGGCTGTGCTTTTCACCTGCTTGCCGGCTTCTAGCGCCCAGGCCTGGTGGGATCAAGAACTGATTAGGATGGACTTGACCGAAGTGATATCACGTAACCGGCTTATCCAGGCCCAAGCCAAAATGGTCGTAGATGATCGCCCTGCCCTGGGCCGGGATATCAGTTTCGAGACCTTGGGCCGAAGCCGAAAATCATCTCCCAACCAGGTCAATTCCGCCATCTTTGACGCGGCCGTCAACGCCTTTCAACAAGCGATGACCCAACCCTGT
>JADFYA010000224.1 GCA_015233285.1 Deltaproteobacteria bacterium
CTTGTTGAGGCTCGTATCCGCCGTCTTGATGGAAATAAGCGACGAATGGGAAACTGGGAGAGTTTACTTGACAAATAGCGCACCGTGACCCGCTCAAAAGAAATTACAGAAAAATACTTGCATTACCGCCTCTCGACCCGTATCCCAAAGCTTGTTGTAATAATATTCGCTAAACTTAAACCCATTCACTTCGTAGTATCCATCCCTCAGAATGGCGTTACTTGTTTGGTTAATCGCGCCACCGTCTGGAAATGGGACCATGATCCCTTCGGCAACGGAGCGCCTGCAGGAACATTGACGTATAATCTCCGCTTCCCAGGGCAATACTTTGACTCCGAGACCGGATTGTATTATAATATGGCCCGGGATTATAGCCCGAGTTTGGGTAGGTATGTGCAGAGCGATCCGATTGGGCTGCAGGGCGGGGTGAATACGTATGCGAACAAGTATCGCCGTATCGAGTCTATCTCAAAATATAATTTATGCCGGAGTCTTGGCTTATGATCATCAGCGCCAGCCGACGAACGGATATTCCCGCTTTCTATGCCGAATGGTTTCTACACCGGATCAAAGAAGGATACCTGACCGTCCCTAATCCCTTTAATCCAAATCAGATCACCTGTGTTTCTCTGCGCCCGCAGGATGTGGAGGTAATCGTTTTCTGGACCAGGCATCCCCGCCCCATCATACCATACTTAACCGACCTCAGCCGGAGAGGCTATCGTTTCTACTTCTTATATACCATCCTCCACAATCCCCGGCTCATCGACCCCAAATCTCCCCCACAGCGAGTCGCCGTCGACACCTTGAAGAAGCTGGCGCAAATCATCGGGCCGGACCGCGTCATTTGGAGATATGATCCGATTATCCTGACCACGGTCACCGACCTTGAATTCCATACCCAGGCGTATGCCCGGCTGGCCCAACAACTTCGGACTCATACCTTCCGGTCGGTCATCAGCACCGTGGATCTCTATGCTAAAGCCAAGAGACGGATTCAAGACATGACAAAACAAGGAGTGTTCGTCCGATCTTTTGATGAACTGGAACCGGATCGGCTGGGCCGATTCTTTCAGCAATTGGCTCGCCTGGCCCACGAAAACGGGATGGAGCTGACCAGTTGCGCCGAAAAACTCGACCTCCGGCCATACGGCATCCGGCCCGGTAAATGTATTGACGCCGTCTACATCAAAAAAGTCTTCGATCTAGATTTAGCCGACAAAAAAGACCCCCACCAGCGCCCCGCGTGCGGCTGCATCCCGAGTCGGGATATCGGGATGTACGACTCTTGCTTGTTCGGTTGCCGCTACTGCTACGCCACCCGCAGCTTCGATCTGGCTCTCAAGAACTATCGGCAACATCAGCCGCACTCCCCTTCCCTGCTGGGTTGGTCTGAAGTCGAGAAAAATCAGCAGTTGAATCTGTTCGGCCGAAGACCATAGCCGGCCGGTTGCCGGTCAATTTCAATTGAATAAAAAAGATTCTAGCCTTGCACGGGCTAGAGCACCTATTATATGATGCCGATCTGTCCCCTAACTGATACGACTCGTTGAATTCAGGTTATGATATTTTATGAAACTGAACCAGTGCCGACGTAGGACAATCATTCTCCCCCCGGAGGTTTTTCGATGGACCCCTTGGCTTATCGGCTCATCCAGGTTTGCCTGTTAGGAGCGTTGGTCGTAGTTCCTGCATTTATCGATATTTATTCCAGCCGCATCTTCGAACCCGACAAGACGGCCGTACTTCGATTCCTGGCCTTGATGATCGTCGCGGCCATAGCTCTGGATCGGTGGCGGAAACCGGCCCCAGGCAAGATCAAAGGAGCCGGGGTGACCTCACCTACCCCGAATTGGTGGCGCAGGTTGAGCGCTCACCCCCTGGTCATACCGGCCCTGGCCTACCTGGCTTGCCTGGCCATCTCGACCGGGTTGACCATCTCCCACGGAAGCCGGGGGTGGTTCAGTTACAATATCTCATTTTGGGGCGCTTATGACCGCTTTCAAGGCACCCTGACCATGCTGGCCGTGAGTGTCTTTTTCTGGGGCGCCCGAATGGTCGTCCGGCCCGGCGGCCGTTTTCTGCCCCTCGTCCGCGGGGCAATCGTCCTGGCCATAATAACCACGGCCGGCTACGGGATTATCCAACACCTCCAGTTAGATCCCTTCAACTGGGCCGGGGGGGCCGCCCAGCGGGTCGGGAGCACCTTTGGCAATCCCATTTTTTTCGGCGCTTACCTGGCCATGGTCATCCCGCTGCTGGTGGCGGATATCGTTTACTCCTGGTTGACCACGACTAACCGGCGCTATATCTTTTCCGCCCACGCCCTGCTCTCCGCGGCCATCCTGGGAACGGCTGTAGCCGGATTAATTTTTACGAAAAGCCGCGGGCCGCTTTTGGCTCTCCTGGCCGGGATATTCGTGTCCGGGCTCGCCCTGGCCGGGGTGCTGCAAAAAAAGAAGCTGATCGGCCTGGTGCTGGGTCTGTTTATCCTGATCATGACCGCCCTGGCCGTCATCAATGTGGTTCCGTCATTTCAAGAGGATTTCGCCCAGTCGCCTTTGCTGTCCCGGATGACCAAACTCGTCGATCCCAATTATGACTGGAATCGGGTGCGGATTTTGATCTGGCGAGGAGTGCTGGCCGCCATGGCTGATCATCCGGCCCGCATCCTGGTCGGGTTCGGCCCGGAGAGCATGAAATATGTCTCCTTTAACTATTATCAGCCGGAATTGATCCAGTTGGAGGCCGGCCAGGCCCTGCCGGACCGGTCCCATAATGCCGTGTTCGACATCTTTTTTGAAACCGGGCTGTTGGGGCTGGGGGCTTTCCTATTCTTGATCGGACATTTTTACTATTTCGTGTTTAAATTTCTGGGCCTGGAAATGGAAGAGCGGAACCCCCGGGTGTTTGGAACCGTGTTCGGGGCGGGGATTGCGGCCGGCATATTTATCCCGTTGATCATTTGGGGCAACCTGGTCTTCGCCGGAGTCGGGATAGTGCTGGGTCTCCTGGCCGCGGTATCCGGTTACCTGATCTACTTGGGTTTGACCAGGCCATCGCCCGCCGCCTCCGACCCGGTAGATCTGGAAGCCAAATTCTGGGTCCTGGTTGCTCTGGCCATGGTGACCAGCCACCTGGTGGAGACAGGAGTCGGGATCAGCGTGATTACGACCAAACTGATGTTTTGGCTGTCCTTGGGCCTGGTCTCGGCCCTGGCCGGGAATTCGGCCCGTCCCGCCGGGGAGCCTGTCCCCCCGCCCTTGTCGGATGCTCATATGTCTTTGCTGGCCGGGCTGCCGGCCGGGATGGTTCTGTTCACCCTGGCTATGAGTTTTGGCGACTACTTATGGATACAAGGCCCCCGGAGCTGGGTGATTATACTCTGGGGAGCGTGGATCATCCTTATGGGCGGGTGGTATCAATTGATGACCATCCCCGTCGTAGGAAATTCTCGGGGAATTCGGTTGACTCCGGGCCATCTCGGCCGCTTTTTGGTTGTGGCCCTGACGCCGGTGCTGATCTATGGCCTGGTCCGGGCAGAGCAGCCGGATCAAGACACCATGTGGGCCTTTTACTGCGGAATGTTGGCCGTGGGTCTCCTGGTCTCGGCCAACATCCTGGCCGGGTGGCGGCACTCAATCAGCACTTTGAATGCGTGGCGGGTCCCGGTCATCGGCCTGGTGGCCTTTATTGTTTTCCTCATTATCAGCTTTTATCCAGTCAAGGGCGATATCTATTACAAATGGGCTTTAAATGCCGAAACGGCTGGAAACACAAACAAAGCCCTGGTCGAGATGCAAAAGGCCATGGTCTATTATGACGGTACCGGCAACTACCCCATTGCCCTGTCTCGCTTGTATGTAAAAAAATCCAATGAAACCAGCAATCAACAAACCAGGGATGAACTTTACGGCCAGGCGTTGAAGGAAGTGGAGGCAGTCACCGATTTTTCTCCCTACAATGTCGATCTCTATCTCTCCTCCGCTCGAATTTACCAGTTTTGGGCCCAGGTCTCTCCGGATAGGAATAAAAGCCGGGAGCGGTATTTGGCCTCGGCCGATCATTTCCGGAAGGCGTCTCTGGTGGCTAAGGCACCGTTTATTTACGAAGAATGGGGATATTCCTGCGCCGCTGCCGGGCAGGCCGATCAGGCCCAGGAGTTATACCGGAAGGCGGTCACGTTGAATCCAAAATCATATCGGGCAAATCTGTATTTTGGGGCCCTGCTGCTGGCCAAAGGCAAATCGGCTGAAGCCCTCGAGTGGGGGACCAGGGCGCTGGAATTGGGCCCCCGAGAATGGAACTCCCATTTATTGATGGGCGACATTCAATATCAACTGAATCACAAGCCGGAAGCATTACGGGAGTATCAGCAGGCCCAGGTCCTGAGCCCAAATGATTTTTGGGTGCTGCGTAAGTTGGTCCTCCTCTACGTGGAGTTAGGACAAAAACCGGAAGCGGTGGATTTGGCCGCCAACGCCGCGGCTCATTTTAAGGGAGAGCAAAAAGCCTTTTTCGAGTCGGTCATCAAAGATATCCAGGAGGGCCGGAAATAGATGCCCCTGTTCCTTCCCTTGATCCCGGTCATGGTCACAGCCCTGGCCTTGAGTTTTCTGTCTATCCCGTTCTTACGCTACTTGGGATTCAAGATTAAGCATTTGGATCACCCGGCAGCCCGGAAAATCCATCAAACCCCGGTCCCGCTGATGGGTGGGGTGGCCATTTTGGGAGCGTCACTTATCTCTCTGATTATTTTTATTGAGCCGTTCTATTTCAAGGAAGGGGCGGGCATCCTGATGGGGGCGGTGATAATGGCCGCTCTGGGATTTTGGGACGATTCCAGGGGCCTGTCGGCTCGGACGAAATTACTGGGCCAGGCCGGAGCGGCCCTGGTCTTGATCTATTCCGGGGTCCGGGTCAACCTGTTTCAATGGGAGGCGGCCAATTTCGCCTTGACCATGCTCTGGGTGGTCGGGGTGACCAATGCCATGAATCTGATGGACAACATGGACGGGGTAGCCGGCGGTACGGCGGTCATCTCGGCTTTTTTCTATTTTATGATCGCCTTGTTTAACGGCCAGTACTTGGTCGGGTTGCTGGGGGCCACGCTGGTGGGTGGGTCCATGGGGTTTTTGATTTACAATTTGCGGCCCGGATATATCTTTCTGGGTGATTGCGGCAGCCTGTTACTGGGGTTCGTTCTGGCGGCCATGGGCATTAAGCTGCGGTTTCTGGGTTACGACAAAGAGATCACCTGGATGATTCCGGTCCTGGTCATGGGAGTGCCTTTGCTGGACACCGGCCTGGTCATCTGGTCACGGTTGCGCCGGGGGGTCAATCCCCTGACCACACCAGGCAAAGACCACCTGTCCCACCGCCTCCTGCTTCTGGGCCTGGGCCGGATTGGTGTCCTGGCCGTTATCTATACCGGGAGCATCGTCCTGGGCACGGCCGCCTTCATGATCAAGTCCGCCTCCTACGGGCTGGCTTATGCCGTCCTGGCCGCGGTGCTGGCCCTGGCCGGACTGGCCGTCATCCTCTTAGAGCGGGTCTATTATGCACATGGCGCCTGTAAATAACATCCAATCCTTAAGGCCGACCCATGATTGACGACCACGGACCAATAGGTAGAATTCCTATACGCGGCAGATTCCGGCTCATCCGGGATTCGCTGAGCTACGTTAAACCGGAAAAGGCGGATGAGTTCCGGTACCGGGACATCCTCTACTTTGCCCGCTACCTGTATCCGCTCCGGGGAGTCATCGCGGTATCATTGCTGTTGACGTTTCTGACCTCGGCCCTGTCCGCGGCTTTCCCTCTATCGGGGAAATGGATTGTCGATTACATTTTTATGAAAGGGAGCATCCAGCCGATCATCAGCGCCCTCAAAGACCACCATCTCGGGAGCCTGGCCCCGGTGGCGGGACGGGTGCTGACTTCACTGCCCTGGTTGTTGGCCGCCCTGATGGTCATTCAGGCGGTGAAATACCTGGCCGGAAATGAGCTGTCTCTGCTTAATTATCGAATCAATACCGAGTATGGCTACCGGGTCAAGATGGCGGTTTTCTCCAGGGTGATGCGTTATCCGCTGTCATACTTCAAATCCACCCGGAGCGGTTATCTACTGGCTCGGATCAACAGTGACGCAGGAGGGCTGAGTTCGGTTTCAGGCAGCTTCTTGAATGTCATCGTCACCTCGAGTATGTCGCTCGTGGTCAGCGCCTCCGTTTTGATCACCCTGTCCCGGCCGTTGACCTGGTTCGTCGTGCTGTCTGTGCCCTTGACCGTCGTGTTGAGTTACTACATCACCAAATTTCATCGA
>JADFYA010000225.1:0-1720 GCA_015233285.1 Deltaproteobacteria bacterium
CCCAATATTTGTATCGGGCCATGAACAAAGGTGGGCATCTTGTTTTGGGGCGGGCTGAGAGTTTGGGGCGGATATCGAATTTATTTGATGTCGTCCGCCTGAAACGGACGACCGTATATGGTAAAAGCGGATCTTAAGCCGTCCTCAATGAACAACGAGTAACCGGTGACAAGCGACCGGGAACAATAGGTTTGATAACCGTCAGTTATGATCGTGTCACGGATATACGTGAACCTTAAAGCTTCACTCCGATAAAAGGAGAATAGAATTATGAAGAAAAAAATTTTGGCCGTGGATGACTCTCCAAGCATCCGCAAACTGGTGGAATTCAGCCTGAAGAGCGCCGGTTTTCTGGTGGACACGGCTCAAAATGGTCAGGAAGCATTGGAAGTATCGGCTAAAGAACACTTTGACGCGGTGATTTTGGACATTAATATGCCCAAGATGGATGGGTTTGAATTTCTAAAAAGATTTCGGTCCCAAGAAACCTCTGTGGATATACCGGTAATTATGCTGACGACTGAAGGGCAGGAGGAAGACAAGGAACGGGCCTTAGCCTTGGGGGCCAATCATTATATCGTCAAGCCTTTCAAGCCGACGGAACTCATCGCTGTGATGAAAAATATTTTTAAGTAAAGAATTTCAGGGAGTAATCCTGACCAGGCAAGAAAATCACCGCCTGGCCCATAGTTTGCCGGGAATAGGAGGGGCCTGAAATGACCGAGTTCGATTTTGAAGACATTGACACCAAGTTGCTGGCCCAAATGTTTCATGACTTTATCGAAGAGTCTCACGAACATTTGGACCGGCTCAACCTGAATTTGGCCAAACTGGAAGACAGTCCCGACGACGAAGAACTAATCAATGAAACTTTTCGGGTGATTCACACGCTGAAGGGGACAGCCTCCTTTGTCGGCTTAGATCATATCAAAGGGTTGTCACATAAGATGGAAGACGTCTTTGACGGGATCCGCAAAGGAGAACTGGCGGTAACCGCCTCTTTGATCGACACGATGTATGAAGGGTTGGAAGTCCTGACTCTGCTGAGGGACAAAGCCGCGGCAAAGGATACGATTGAAGTTGATATTTCCTGGATCGTCCAGAAATTGGAGAACGTCCTGGAGCCGGAACCGGTGACGTCCCCGGAGCGGGAGGTGGAATCCAAACCGGAAGAAGACTCGCTAAAGGATCTGAAATGTGAGGCCGCAGACCCGCAGCCGGCGGCTCCGACCAGGCCGCGTACCTTTAGTGCGGAAACCATCCGGGTTTCGACCCAACGGCTTGACAGCCTGATGAATATGGTCGGCGAAGTGATTACCGCCAGAAACCAACTAAATGATTTTTCTGAGCGGACAAGGAACGACGAACTGGCCTCGATTGCCGCCTCAATAGATCGTCTGGTCCGTCAGATTCATAACGGCATCATGGGTGTCCGCATGGTGCCCATTGAGAAGCTCTTTAATAAGTTCCCCGGGGTGGTTCGGAACCTGGCCAGGGAAAACGGAAAGCAGGTTGAATTTGTCCTGTCCGGTGGGGATACCGAGCTGGATAAGACCATGATCGAGCATATCTATGATCCCATGGTCCATCTTCTCAGAAATGCCGTCGACCATGGACTTGAATGCCCGGAGATCCGTCTGGAAAGGGGCAAATCCCCCATCGGCAAAATTCGGCTTTCCGCCCTGCAACAACAAAATAGTGTGACGATTTTAGTCGAGGA
>JADFYA010000225.1:1766-6324 GCA_015233285.1 Deltaproteobacteria bacterium
ATGGGATCATCTCCAAAGAAGAGGCCCTGGGCATGACCGACGAGCAAGCTATCCGGCTCATATTCATGCCCGGCTTCAGCAGCGCCGAAGCGGTGACTGAGGTTTCCGGCCGGGGGATTGGTCTGGATGTGGTTAAAGAGCAAGTCCAGAAGCTGCGTGGAATGGTGGACGTCCGAAGTATTGTGGGTCAGGGAACCGTTTTCCAAATCCAGATGCCGTTAACCTTGACCATCTTGCAGACTCTCCTGGTGGAGAGCGGGGGGCTGACTTATGGCCTGCCCCTAAATACGGTTTGTGAAACCATGCTTATTACGGAAAAACAAATCAATACCATTGAGAAAGACGAAGTGGTCTTTATCAGAGGAGTGGCTTATCCTTTGGTCAGGCTGGCGTCTATTCTCTATGAAGGGCTGGAGGCTATGCCTATAAAGGATTATGTTCCCGTAGTCGTGGTGGGAACGGCCGAGAAAAGAGTGGCTCTATGTGTTGATGAACTCCTGGGGAAACAAGAAGTGGTCATGAAAACGTTGGGCGATTATTTGGGTCGGGTAAATGGAATAGAAGGGGCCTCGATCATGGCCGACGGAAGTGTCGCCCTGATCCTGGACGTGGAAGCGGCTTTGGGGAAGATTGGTTGAGGACATCATCTTATCCGATACTCTTATCTATATAGGGAGACTACAGCCATGGTTAATCTCGGAGACATGACGCTAAAAGCAAAAATCGGCAGTGGATTTATGATATTGCTCCTTATTTCCATCTTTGTCGGGGGACTGGCCGTCTGGGATATGGATAGGGTGAAAGAGCATCTGAACCAGCTCATGAACGGATATGTCCCGGAAGTGGATATCTCCAATAAAGTTGAACGCAGTGTGTTTCAAACGATGTTTAACATCAGAGGGTATGCCTTAAGCGGAGAGAAAGGGCTTTTGGTGGAGGGGAAAAAGCATCTTGATGCCGTTAAGGAGAATCTGGCTAAAGCCCGGGACCTGGCCGATAGAAACAGGGGCTTGATAAAGTTAAGAGAAGGCACTGGAAAGGCCCAACAGCGGATCTCTGAATATGAGCGGCTGGTCAATGAAACGGTGGAGATTCAAGATACCCTGGACAAAGACCGGAAAATATTTGAGGCCAGCGCCGTTACCTATGCGGACAATTGTAATGAACTATTGAAGTATCAGCAAGAAGCAATGGACCGGGAGCTTCAGAGACAACTAAATCCCGCCGCCCTCCGGGAAAGATTTACCAAGATTGTGATGATAGCTGAAGCGTTAAAATTGGGCGACGGCGTCCGCATTCTAGATCTTAAATTTCAGTCTTCGCAAGATATCCGGTATCATGATGAGGCATTGAAAAATTTCGATAAGATAGACAAAAAACTGGAAGCAATGGAGGTTTTGATCCACCAGGAGATAAACAAGAAGCGCCATGAAGCCATCCTGAAATCGCTCCAGGAATATAAAAGAACGATGATCGAATTCAAAGATCATTGGCTGGCTCTCAAAAAGATTCGGACTGAGCGGGAAAAGACGGTCAACGACTTGCTTGAGATCGCCAAGGAAGCGTCTCTGGCCGGGATGGACCGCACAGTGGGCGCCACCCAACAGTCGTTGGTTGAGTTCTCCAACGCCAAAACAGCGGTCATCGTCGGGTTGCTCATTGCGGTGCTCCTGGGCGCGATCATGGCCGTCGTCATTACGGGGACGATTACCAGGTCAGTCACCCGGCTTGTCGAATCCACTAAAAGAGTAGGAGAAGGGGACCTGACAGTCCACGTGGAAGTGGAAAGTCGAGATGAAATCGGACTGCTGGCCTCAGCCTTCAGGGAGTCAACCAGGTCAATGAGGGACATTGTGAAGCGGATAGCCGACGGCACGACCAGGTTATCCTCTTCGGCTGCGGAAATTGCGGCGGCCATAGAGCAGATGAGCCGGGGCGCCGACGCCCAATCAGCCCAGATTCTCAAGACATCCTCGGCTATGGAAGAAATGTCCGTATCCATCCAGGAAGTATCCCGAAACGCCCAGAATACTTCCAACGCCGCCATTGCCGCCTCCAACACGGCCAGAGACGGTTTTCATAAAGTGAAAAGGACCGTGGACGGGATCAACAAGACCAATGATATGATCATGAAATTACATATGCGGACCCAAGAAATTGGCAAGGTCGTCCAGTTGATTGGAGAAATTGCCGTCCAAACCAACATTCTGGCCCTTAATGCCGCAATCGAAGCGGCTCGGGCCGGAGAACACGGCCGAGGCTTTGACGTCGTGGCCGAGGAGATTCGGAAACTGGCTCAGCGGACCTCGCAATCAACCGGAGAAATCTCGACAAGTATCGAGGAAATCCAGAAAGAAACCGGGGAAGCGGCCAGAATCATGGAATCCAGCACCAATATGGCTAACGAAACCGGCCAGACCTTGGAAGAGATCGTGGAAGGGATCACCTCAACCGCCGATATGATTCAAATGATCTCATCCACTTCCGTCCAACAGGCCAAAACCGCCGAGGAAATTGCCGACGCCTTCCAGACCATTTCCGGGGTCAGCCGGCAAACCGCGTTGGCATCTCAGGAATCCGCCAAGGCGACTCAGGACCTGACCAATTTGGCGGAGCAACTGAAAGAAGTCACCGAGAGGTTCCGAGTCTAAGTGAGCCGGGGGCCGGTGTCGGAGCGGCAGAAATAGGGAGGGGGGAATTTTATGGAGGCATCCCAACCAGTCACAGAGCCGGCAGGTGCGGTGGGGCCGGACGGTCGAATATTAGAAGAGAAAACCCCGGTTGACAGCCCGGACGAATTCACCACGAGGGAGGATTCAGCCGCCGAAGAGCCTGGATTATCAGGTTCAACAGGGGAAGGACTCCCGGCCGAACTCCGCCCTGAAGCGACGCCGGACCCAAAACCCGCCCATAAATATACCGGGGATACGGTCAGGATGGTGGTCTTCAAATTAGTCGGGCATGAACATGCCTTCGATGTCCGTCGGGTCAAGGAGATATTGATGGCCGGGCAGATATCCCCGGTTATCGAGGCGCCCGACTTCCTTGAGGGAGTGATTAAAGTCCGGGGCCGGATCGTTCCCGTGATGGATTTGAAAAAACGGTTGCAACTACCTGCCGCCCCCAGGACATATGAAGCCTGTATCATCATTGTCCGAATGCAGAAAAAGATGGTCGGCCTGCTGGTGGATTCGGCCTCGGAGCTTCTAAAGGTGCCGACTAGAGCCATTGAGCCTCCCGACAAGATGATCGGAGGCGTTAGGACCCGGTTCATTGACGGCGTGGCCTATCTTGACGATCGCCTGCTGGTCATTCTCAAGTTAGATGAGATATTGGCCATTGATGAAAAGGAATTGCTTGGGCTTGAAATTGAAAAAAAAGGGAGCCGGAAAGAAAGGAACCGGCCCTAAAGGAGACCTGCATTATTTTACCCGAAGAACAGGCGGATGACTATGACCGATGATATCCAGATCCATGATGACGAATGGGAAGATGACTACGATGATGGTCAACGGCTGCTCAACCTTAGAAAGATCGTGGCCTTTGAATTGGATAATGAATTATACGGCGTGGATATTGCCATGGTGGCCGAGATCATGCGCCTGGTCCCCATCAGAATTATTCCCCATGTTCCGAACTTTATCCTGGGCTTGATCAATCTTCGGGGCAATATTTTGCCGGTGATCGATCTGAGAATTTGCTTTAAGCTGCATCGAAAGGATTGGAGTCCTGAAAGCCGAATCATCGTCATGAAAGGCGACAACATGCTGGTTGGGGTAGCAGTAGATCATCTCTGGGAAATGTTTAGACTTTCTCCCGAGGTATTTCAGCCTCCGCCACCGGGAGTAGCCAAGATTGATGCAGAATACTTCAAGGAAGTTGCCCCGATAGACAATCGGATGCTGATTGTTTTGGATATCCAGAAAATATTGAGTGATACCAGAAGAAAGTAGTCTTTTCGGACGATCATCAACCTTAAAAAGACAGGGATCGACTTGAGCAAACAACCTCAAATCAGAGTGCTGGTCGTGGATGACTCCGCCTTTTTGCGCCGCCATATTCCGCTTATCCTGGAAAAGGATTCGACGCTCAAGGTTGTCGGGATAGCCGCCAATGGTCAAGAAGCTCTAAATATGGCCAAAGAACTTCGGCCGGATGTCATTACTCTGGATGTAATCATGCCGGTTATGGACGGGCTGGCCGCGCTCGCCCGGATCATGAAGGAAGTACCGACCCCGGTGCTCATGGTCAGTTCGGCCACCCGCAAAGGAGCTGAACAGACGATCGAGGCCCTCTCACTCGGAGCTGTGGACTATATCACCAAACCTTCCGGGCCGGTCTCCCTGGATATCGGTTTGATCGGAAAAGAACTTATCGAAAAGGTTAAGACCGTTTATGCGGCTAAAATAAATATGATATCCAGAGCCAACGCCGCTTCGGAGAAATTCCGGAAAATAACCGAGGAGTTTTCCCAGGGGATGCCGGTTAGTCCAATGCCGGATCCGATCCCGATACCAAAGAAACGAAAGATAGAATTGATTGGAGTGGCCTCCTCGAC
>JADFYA010000226.1:0-2276 GCA_015233285.1 Deltaproteobacteria bacterium
CCCAGTGCAGATGATGGTGAACCTGGCCACAAAAGTGTCCACACGGCCGTGGTTCACATCCAACACATAGGCTCCCCAGCAGGTATCCTCGGATTCGGTGGTAACGGCCCCCCGGCGAAAAATCCTTGAACGGGTGAGTAGATCCACCGCCATATGATCTTCATAAATGGTGATGTTGGGGGATTCTTCGGCCCGGTTGATCAGGTTTTTTTCCACCTCGCGGCCGGTCACGTCCAGGGCGTGGACAATCCTATTGCGAGAATGGCCACCCTCGCGGCCCAGGTCAAAAGAGCCCGTATCGGCGGTTGTTTTGAAACCAACTCCTAATGAAGTCAACTCATTAATTAATCTCGGTCCCCGTTCCACGACCATCTTGACCACGTCTTCGTGGCATAGTCCATCCCCAGCTTCAAGGGTGTCTTTGACGTGCAGATCGAAGGAATCATTTAAACCCAAGACTGCGGCAATGCCTCCCTGCGCAAAATTGGTGCTGGCATCGAGCTTGCTCTTTTTGGTAATAATGGATACTTTACCATGGTGGGCCAGCCTGAGGGCACAACTCAAACCGGCAATCCCACTGCCAATGATTAAAAAATCAGAATAAACGTCCAATTCCTACTCCCATCGGGTCAGGAAGAAAACATCCCGGCAAGAAAGTCAGGTGTTAACTCCAACAAGTCGTGAATCCAAACTCCGTAATTCTTGATTAAAATTTCGTCAAATTCGGCCGAGCGCTCCGGGTCGGGTTAACCGGGAAGAGCCGGTTTTAGTTGTCTGTTCAGCTTACAACCGACCCTCTCAACCCGGCCTCCAGGCAAAACGGTGTTGACTGAGAAAAGAAAAGGCGGTATATGCATAGTTTGGCTTTAGATTGATTCGGCGGCCCTTGGACTCTTAAAATATGACTTCCGAAAGGAGCCGGCAACAAGAAAATAATACTGCAGCCTGGCTGGAAATAGCAAGCTCAAAAAACAGGCTCAAGATAATTAACTTTAACTTAAATTTAAGGAGAAATTAGATGAAAGGTTTGTTCGTCAAGAGCCGTCTGTCGCTCCTGGGACTCATCTGCGTGATCACATTGATCATAGTGCCGACGATGGCGGGTGCTCAGGGACAACCATCAACTTCCCCGAAGCAGGGACCCGCCCCTGGGCCACAAAAAGAGGTCACGCCTCCCAGCCCGCCGAAGAATACCCCGCCCGCCGGTCAAGTAAAAACGGATACACCCGGTGAGGCGCCCAAAATGACTTTTGAAACCAACCATATAGACTTCGGAACGGTAGACGAAGGGGCCACTGTAACCAAAGCCTTTACCGTCAAGAATACCGGCAAGGGCGAATTGAAGATTGAAAAAGTCAGCCCCTCCTGAGGCTGCACCGTCGCCCGGTTTGACCGGACGATCGCTCCCGGGGGGAGCGGCACCATAGACCTGACTGTCAATACTAAAGGCATGAAAAAAGAGGTAAAGAAAACAGCGACCGTTACCTCCAACGATCCCACCAATCAGACTGCCGTCTTGACTCTGGAAGGGCATGTCAAGAACTATATCCTGGTGCAGCCGAATGAATGGGTTTACCTGGTTGGAAGTCCAAAAAATATCCAGCCCAAAGAGGTGACTATAAGCGCAGAAGAAGGCGTTTCTTTCAAAATAGAGTCTGATACATCGACCATACCCGACAAGATTACGTACAAGATAGATACGGTTAAACCCGATCATGAATATAAACTGAGCGTTTCTTCAAAAACTGATCAGATCGGCCGTTATACCGGATATGTTGACATTAAGACGGACAATCCTAAGAAAAAAGATATCCGAGTCCGGGTCACCCTGGACATCAAAGGTGAAATAGAGTTCTTCCCGGCCATCATCAATTACGGTCTGCTCGATCTGAAACTAATGGCCGGCAAAAAGAATGAACTCAAGAGAACAATCTTTATCTCTAAGACAACCGGTGACGGCCTAAAAATCACCGGCTATGAATTCGATAAAAATCTGTTTGAAGCCGCCCTCAAGGAAGTGGAAAAAGAAAAGAAATATTCCCTGGAGCTGCTGCCCAAGATCGAGAACCTGAAGCCGGGAGAAACAAAGAAAGACATTGTCATCTCCACCAACTCGGCCACCATGCCGAAAATTACCATTCCGGTAGTGATTAACGCCAAATAGGTTGTAAGCGATCCGGCCACAACGGCCGGCTTTCAGATGAAACAATATATTGGTAGATTCTTTTTCCAGCCGAGGGAGTGGGGCCGGGGTGACTGACTTGTGGTTTCCACTC
>JADFYA010000226.1:2314-6315 GCA_015233285.1 Deltaproteobacteria bacterium
ACCTGCGTCGGAATGACAAATTTATGTTCTCATTTCAAATGGTCAACCGCTCTGTCATTTCGAGCGAAGCGAGAAATCTTAACGTCGCACTTTTAATTCAGCAGCATTGGGCGGTGAGGCCGGGGTGACTAACTTTCGGTTTCCACTCCCTAAGCTGAGTGCTGAGCTGATCACTGATGGCTTGCAATGAGTTCTACCCGTAGATATCCCCCTTTCGCCTTGACAGACCAACGGCGGCGGGCATATGATGACCTGGTGCGTCACACGGGAGTCACAAAATGCAATTAACGGATTTTTTTCAGTTTCATGCCCCCACAAAAATAGTCTATGGGCCGGGCCTGGCCAGGGACTTGGAAGCTGAGCTGAATGATTTGAAGGCTCGACGCATCTTTGTGATCACCGATAGTCACGTCCAACAAATGGATTTCTATCAAGCCACCATTGATGGAATCAACCGGACCGGGGCCCGGGTGGTGGGTGTGTTCAGCGATGTCCCTGCCAACTCCGGGCTTAAAACCGTCAAGCAAGGGTCGGCGCTGGGGGCTGAACTTAAGGCCGACTCCATCCTGGCCATCGGTGGCGGCAGCGTCATTGATACGGCTAAGGGCGTCAACGCCGAGATGTCCCTGGCCGGAGATCTGATGACCGACTTTTGCGGGACCCACACCATGCCTCATCCGCTGAATCCATTGATTGTTATCCCCACGACCGCGGGAACCGGCAGCGAGGTGACCCTGGTGGCCGTGATCATGAACGAAGAAGAGAAGACCAAAATGGCCTTTGTGGACAGGTATCTGGTGCCGAATTTGGCTGTCTTGGACCCCGAAGTGACTTTGTCCATGCCCCCCTACCTGACTGCGTCCACCGGCATGGATGCCATGGCCCATGCGGTGGAGGCTTATTTGGGGGTAGATGCTTCTCCCTATTCCGATGCGCTGGCCTTGCAGGCGATGGTCATGATCCGGGATAATATCGTCAGAGCCTGTCAGGACGGGCAAAACATCAAGGCCCGCGGTAACATGCTGGTGGCCGGTAATTTGGCCGGGGTAGCTTTTTCCCACTCCATGGTCGGCGTCGGTCACGGCATGGCCCATTCTTGTGGTGGTCTGTGCGGCGTCCCGCACGGCGTGGCCAATCATATTTTGCTCCCATACGCCATGCGCTACAACCTTGACGCATGCGAAGACCGGTTGGGCGTCCTGGCCCGTCTCTTTTTCATTAAGGGGACCGGCTTAACGGGGCGGGAATTGGCCGAAAAAGCCATTGATGCCATTTTTGAGTTGCAGCGGGAACTGGCCGGGGTAGCCGGTATGCCCGTGCGGTTGTCTCAGGTCGGAGTCAAGGAAGAAGACCTCCCCGATATCGCCACGGCCACGTTGTCCGACGGCACCTGCATCTATAACCCCAGGGAGGTTGTTTTTGAAGAAGTTTTACAGTCATTGAAAGAGGCGTTTTGACTATTATGAGCCGGTGTCACATGTTATTATTAAAAAGCAAACCGACCCTCAGCATGTCGGACTTCAAAAAGCCGGGGGCGGGGAAATCAGGAGGGAAAAATGGCTGTTTTTGAGAATTCCGACGTCTTGGAAAAAATATTGGGAGGATTCTTCCGGTTGTTGTCAGACACTCCGGAAGTGGCCGACAAGCTGATCAAAGCAAAACTTGTTATTAAATTTCACTACACCGAGCCGGACCTGACCCTGACGGTGGATTGCTCGGGAGACAAAGTCGAGATCTCAGCCAATGATGACACCAAGAAGCCGACGGTGGAAATGTTTATGAAGGCTGAAATCGCCCACAAGTTTTGGTATGGCAAGGTCAATCTAACGGCCGCCCTGGCCCGCCGCCAGATGACGGCTAAAGGGCCCATCCCCAAAATCATGGCCCTGCTTCCGGCTATTAAGCCTGCTTACGCCATGTACCCGAAATATATAGATGACAATGGATTTGAGAAATATAATATTCACAAGTAAATAATAAGATTTCTTGAACTTGGCACCGGGTTTAACCCGGATATGAGCAGTCTGGAAAGCATCTGCTTGAACGGCTAACTAATTCAGTAGGATACGCCGTTATAATGAGACTAGTAGAACTTGTCCCCAGACGACCACTGTAGCACAGGGAGAAAACCATGAGCGACGAGCCCCGCCCCAACGATCCCAAGCAACTGTCGGATGCGGTGGATCTTGGTGGTACCCAGAAAGACGATTTTGTAATCCCCGAGGTCCTTCCTCTATTGGCGGTGCGCGATGTTGTCGTATTCTCTTATATGATTCTCCCGTTGTTTGTCGGCCGGGAATCTTCCATTAGCGCCGTTGAGGACGCCTTGAGCCGGGATCGGCTGATTTTCTTGAGTAGCCAGAGAGACGCCGTTGAAGATAATCCGGCCCCTAATCAGATCTATCAGATTGGGACGGTGGCCATGATCATGAGGATGCTCAAGCTGCCCGACGGCCGGCTAAAGATCTTGGTCCAGGGACTGTCTAAAGGCCGCATCTTGAATTATGTCCAGGAAAAACCTTTTTACCGGGTCCATATAGACGTCCTTAAGGAATCCGATTTGGCCGAGATTCCATTGGAAGTGGAAGCCCTGATGCGCACGGTGCGGGACCAAAGCGAAAAAATCTTGTCTATTCGCGGCATTCTGTCTCCCGATATTATGGCTATCCTCAATAGCGTCGAGGATCCGGGCCGGTTAGCCGACCTGGTGGCCTCCAATCTCCGGCTTAAGATAGAAGAAGCCCAAGGGATTCTGGAGCTGCTTGATCCCGTGGAACGGCTCCGGCGGGTCAACGATTTCCTGGGCAAAGAGCTTGAAGTATCCACCATGCAGGCCAAAATCCAATCCGAGGCCAAGGAAGAAATGAGCCGCTCCCAGCGGGAATACTTCCTCCGGGAGCAACTCCGGGCCATCAAGAAAGAATTGGGCGACATCGACGAAAAAGCCGAGGAAGTAGGGGAACTCAGAGACAAAATAGCCAAATCGAAGATGCCCCAAGAGGCCGAGAAGGAAGCCCTCAAACAGCTCAGCCGGCTGGAACAGATGCACCCCGACGCGGCCGAAGCATCCACGGTCCGCACCTATCTCGACTGGCTGGTCGAGGTGCCCTGGAGCAAAGGGACGACGGATAAGCTTGACGTCAAGCGGGCCAAGCAAATTCTCGACGAAGATCATTACGACCTGGAAAAGGTTAAAGAACGAATCTTGGAGTACTTGAGTGTCCGCAAATTAAATAAGAACATGAAGGGACCCATATTGTGCTTCGTCGGGCCGCCGGGGGTCGGGAAGACCTCCCTGGGCCGGTCGATCGCCCGCTCTCTGGGACGAAAATTCACCCGCATCTCCTTGGGCGGCGTCCGGGATGAGGCGGAGATTCGCGGCCATCGCCGGACCTACATCGGCGCCCTGCCCGGCCGGATAATCCAAGGTTTGAAACAGGTCGGGTCGAACAATCCCGTCTTCATGATGGACGAGGTTGACAAAATCGGGATGGACTTCCGGGGCGATCCGGCCGCGGCCTTACTCGAAGTGTTGGATCCGGAACAAAACGTGGCTTTTAGCGACCATTACCTGAACCTGCCCTTTGACCTATCCAAAGTCATGTTCATTACCACGGCCAACTTGATCGACCCCATCCCGTCAGCCCTAAAAGACCGGATGGAGATTATCAGCATCCCGGGATACACCGACCGGGAGAAGCTGACTATCACCACCAAGTACCTTATTCCGCGGCAGCTCAAAGAAAACGGCATTAGCAGCAAAATCCTAACCATTTCCAACTCGAGTATCTTGCAGGCCATTAACGGCTATACCCGCGAGGCCGGCCTGCGCAACATCGAACGGGAAATTGCCGCCATTTGCCGGAAAGCAGCCCGAAAAGTGGCCGAAGGCGGCCAGGGACCATATGTCATAACCTCGACCAACCTTCATAAATACCTCGGCGTTCCCAGATACTTACCGGAAGCCGAACAGGAACATCACGAAATCGGCGTGGCCACCG
>JADFYA010000227.1 GCA_015233285.1 Deltaproteobacteria bacterium
AGCGGGTCAGACCAAGAATGACTTAGTGGAGATAAAAAGAGATCGAGATATGGCCAGATTGCTGGCCTGGATCATCATTAATAATTTGTACTATCCCGATAATGGTATTTCTGTCTATAGTCGGGGAGGAGTTGTAGATTCCGACGTGATGAATAAAACAATTCGATATTGTGTTTTGTTCGATCGTTCCCCCTGTGGTATCGGTGAAAGAGATTCCCTTCATCGTCCCCCAAATTCTTGAATTAGTTATACTAACGTTGCTCGTCTGTTGCGCCGGCCGATTGGAATCAAAAGTACCCACCCAAATGCCGTCTCCTTGGACCGAACTAGATGACTGAGTTACAGAAAGACCGGTGACGGTGACCTGGTTACACCCCCAAAGCAGCAGCGGTGTGGGAACATTATTAAAAGTGCATCCGGGGCCGATGTGAACCTGGCTTATCTGACTGGCGGCGCTGCCGTCATCATTTATCATGGAGACGCCGCCGTTCATATTTTGAAAGTAACAGCTATTGATGTAGACGCTGTTTTGACCGGTGGATGCTCCCCAGCCGCTGATTCCATAACCTTGAGGGCGATTAATGAACTTAAGGCCGCTGATGGTGATGTTGCTGTGCCCTCCAATATCCAGGGTCGAGGTTGCGGTCATAACTCCGCCGCTATCCAAGACCACATCATCTGTCCCAAATCTCGTGATAGTGGTATTGTCTTGATAAATGAGAAGAGACACTCCTGCGGCAAGATTCTCCGGATAGGTTCCAGGTGCGATATTTATGGTAATTGCACTGGCCGGAGTGGCGTTCTGAAGGGCATATGTAATGGTTTTCCAAGGGGCGGTCTGGGTCCCTCCGCTGCCGTCAATGCCGTTGACCGTGTCTACGTAAGCTACAGTCGGGGTTGAGCTTTGCAAGGCATTGGAAATGGTTTTCCACGGGGCGCTGACAGTCCCGCCGTTGCCGTTATTACCGGTGCCAACGTTAACGTAGGCCTGAGTTTCAGTTTGTGCCCTGGGCAATGGTTCCGGCGTCAAGCTATTGTCCGTGTATCCCGGCCCTGTGCCTGTGAATAAGGATACAGATAGAATGGCCGCGAAGAAGGCGGCGGTCGGAAGAACGGTCCTAAGTTTGTTATTGCCTCTCATATCATCCACCCCACTCCGATGGTCATCATCTATAATGATTGCCGGCTGCATCTACCGGGTTTATATGGCTGAAACCGTCTGGTGATCTTAAGCCCGCGCCCACAACACTTAAGTTGGTTGCGACATCCTTACTTTGAGAGACTATCCGAGTCTTGAGGCTCAAATCCGAAAAGTTAAATTTATTTTTACCAGCCAAATTAGCATATGACACCGGCCAAGTCAAACAATTATTGTTTTGAAGACAACGAGGCCGAAATATTCCTTTCATCAATCGGTTCTTCATTCTTCATTCATCTAATAACAATATATTCGGCTGATTATCGTAGCACCAAACGTCGTCGGATTAGATCGGCCGCCTACGGTTGTGGCTCTATTTGCCGAAGGCTGAAAACCGGCCGCCAATCAGTTACACGATTCTTATTTTACGCCATCCGACTCCCTACCACGGCATGAAGACGGGCAAAGGGCAGCGGGATTGATGAGGAACAAAAAATTTCAACTGGAGTTCGGCAGGACAATTCTGCTTAATATTCTTTTTCAAAAATTCACTTGGATTATCTTTAAGCGCGGCGTCGGTTATCGCGGGTGAAAGAGAGAACACTTCACCCCAGTTGGTGGCGTATATAAAAGTCGCCTCAGATATTTTCGTTGTTTTTCTTAAGGTTAACAGATTCAGGATACCGAACACCTTGACCACGCGCTCCGGCTTGACATGTTCGTCTAACGCCGTTTCAAAGGTTTCTTTGATCGGAAAAAATTCCCGGAGACTACGCAACAATTCTCCCACATCTTTGGCCGAAACCGGGGATAAACCGGCATCGGTTCGAAGCACCATTTCGGGATAGTACAAATTATTAATGATGATCCAGGCCAGCAATCTGGCCATATCTCGATCTCTTTTTATCTCCACTAAGTCATTCTTGGTCTGACCCGCTTTGCCCTGGACCCCTTTGACCACCCAGACCGTCGGTTGCCCCATGGCCTTAATGCCTTGGAAATGCAGCTCAGTGAAGATATTCTCCAGAGGAAAAACGGAAGATAATCTCTCCAGTTTATTTTCTTTCATACTGACGTTGGAGATTATCCGGCGCCCCAGTTTGGTCAGGTCCAGTTCGTTGATCTTGATGTCAGCCTGGCGATGCTGCAACGAATCCTGGATTCTAACATAAGTGCGCAAAATAAAACTCTTGATCATGTCCCCCAAGGCAGCCTTTTTCTTAAAATCCCAAGAGTCGAATTGGGTGAGTTCGGTTATTTGGTTAACGGTCCATTTCCACTCTCTGAAATAACGATTAAGCAAAATACTTTTCTCAGCCTTAGGCGCCAAAATTTCAACCGGGTCGATTTTTCCCCCGCCGCTCTTCAAGATAAAGGCCTTTTTGATCAGATCTAGAGATTCTTGATCGCCCATCTGCAGAAAGTGATCATTTAATTCTTGAAACATCACCACATAGGGATCGATTTGATCCAGATCGGTCAGGCCGACGAGCAGGTTATCCTTTATCCGGTCACATAAGAGCCTCGCCCGGCGATCTTGGGCGGCCACATATTTCTCCAGCAAACCCAGTTTCATCAATGACTTGAATGGGCTCTTCAATGACTTGACAATCTGCCATAACGAGGCGCCGAAGAATTCCCCTGGGGCAATCTCGTCCAGGTGACCGAGGTCAGACACTTTATCCCGCAACCAGGAGCATCCTTTGATCATCCAGGAAATATGCCCTTGATATGTCTCTCGATCGGAATGGGGTGGGATCAACCACCAGGCCGGCATCTTACCGGCAATCCTGATGGTCGTGCGGTAAAATTCTTCCTTCAAGATCTGAGCCTGAGCTGAGCCCGACCCCTCTTCGTCACTGAACCCAAAATTGTTTTCTCGGACTTTTTTGAGGTCCATCAAGAAAAAGAAAACGGATAATCCAAACTTCTTGTTAGCCCAGGAAGACAGCTTGTCGAGCTTTGGCTGGATAAGGGCCATGTGGGATTCCGAGATCACCCCTGAATCGTAACAAATCCAATAGTCCAGGTCGGATTTTGAGGTTTGGGCGAATGTGCCTAGGCTGCCGATCGTATAGATAGCTTCAATGGCCGACGGACCTGTGGCGGAATCAGGAGGGACGGTATCATCAAAATACTTCTTGACCAGTCTCAAGGTTGTATAATCCGGATGATAACCACTAACTCCCAAAGGAGCGCCTCCAGCCGACCCCCTATCCTGCCGTTCCAAAATGTCAGTGTGTAATAGATAAGGCAATATCCGAAAAAAATCGCACTGCGGCCGTCCCAAGGTTTCCAAGGCCCAGTCAAACCGCCGCCGATCATTCTCGATCAATACCGCGGCCCGCCGGTTCGCATCCTTTTGGCGAAACCAGAGGTCCACCAGGTCCTTGGTCCAGATATGAGCTTCCCAGGACCGCCATGCCTGAGGAATCTCCTCTTTTTTCAACGGCTGTTCCATGGCCTGAAACAATTTTTTCTGCGCCAGCAACGCCTCGCCGAGCAGGTGAAATTCATCCGTATCCAGTTTATAAAAAAAACACCGGCTGAACAGGCACGCGGCAAAGGAACACGTGGCGAATCCGGTCTCTCTAATCGAGACCATGTCAAAGCAGCAGTCCTCGAATTCCACCCCCTTGAATGTCGAAGCCGCTATTCCGGCGAAAGAGAACTCCACCGCCACCAGGCGACAGTAAGACATCTTGGCCAAACCGATTTGGGTCCCCCACAGGTTGCTGTTTTTGATCAATACCTGCTGAAAATGGACGTCTTTTAACGCGGCCTCAACAAAATGGCTATTGATCACCTCCATTTCGAGGAAAGATACCTGGGAGAACTCAGCGTTGGAAAAATCAGATTCTTTTAACACGCAACCCTGAAAAGTGGTCTGGCTAATCCGGGCGGCCGGAGCCCGCAGGCGGTTGATCCGACACTTTTCGAAGACGGCCTGCTCCACCGTTCCTTCGCTCAGGTCCAGGTTTTCAATAGTCACATTCTCGAATCTGACTTTTCTGATTCTGGCGCCTCTCAGCTCGACCTGGTTAAGAGTCATGGAACGGAAGGTCAGGTCGGCCAGATCGGCGCCGGGTAGCTGCAAATTTTCTATATTTAGGCAGTTCTTCGTCGAGTTTTGGATTAGTTCCCGGTCCCGGTCGGACAACCTGACAAAACTTTTCGGGCGAGGCACGGGCTTACCACTGGTTGCCTCCCAGGCGCTCCCGGCCGACCCGCCTGCCGGAAAGGTAGCGCCGTAAGACGAGGTCCGGCCGGGGACCCCGAGAGACTGCAGCCCATTCTTAATGACCGTGGCAATCTCCTGATTGGCCTTAACTTCAAGAGGAAACTGGTCCGCCATATAGTCTAGGCCATCCGACAATTGTTCCGGGCACATGCGGGAAAGAAAGAAAAAGAGGCAAAGATAGGCTTCTTTCCGGCTTTCTTCAGGCAGATTATCCAGGAACCCGGCCAAGGATGGGGCATCAAGATAAAGTAACTTAAAGAGAAGCGATTTTCTTAGGAGAGGCTGTCCATTGTACAGGTAGAGGTAGATCCGCGACAAATAAGGCGCCGGGGGTTGCAGGGCGTTGAGGGTATCGAGCGCGGCCAACCGGATGGAAGCGTTAGGATGGCTCAGGAGCGAACCCACGGACCTGGCCAGGCCCAGGTCACCCCGTTGGCCCACTTTGCTGATGGTCTCCAGAATAGTCAAGGCCACGGCTGGATCCTTCACCTTCAGATATTCGGCCAGCTTTGGAACCAAATGCCGGGCGGTCAATGTCCTGATGGCCATCATGATGATAAAGAAATCCTGCTTGGTCTTCGGCTGCTCCAGGATGGAAGTAATCCATTTTTCTAAATCACATCGAAACCAGATCTTCCGGATTGGAAACAAGACGTCTCGGATCGGCTGGGCCAGAAAATCACTGTTTCTTTCAACTTGTTTTAAAAAAAGAAGAATTTGTTCCGGATCCGGCGTCTTCTTGGCGCTCACCGTCTCCATGACCCAGGCCGGCAGGCCCCCTTCTTCGGAGCGCGGCGCCTTAAGAAATTGATTTAGGATAAGAAATATCCGGCTGAGCGGATAAAGGGCGACAAGCCCCTTAATGCCTCCCGGCGGCAGGGCCGGTCCATGCAAGTACCGGAGAGTCAGAGTTGTGCCCAAGTGACCGAGTTTTTGAAGTGAGTTCAAGGAAATACCGACCAATTGCGATTCGGACACAGACTCGGCCAAAGACAGCATTAAAAAAGCCATCGCCGAAGAGCAACGAGAAATAGTTTTTTCGTCATGGCCGCCTTCATCCCGAATAATGACGAATTCACCAACCAGGCCGGCGGCTCTAGGGAACCGGTCCAGTTGTGGTGAAGCTACTAATTTTTTCAATTCAGCCAAAATAGCGTCTGGCGGATCAGTCCGGCCTGGCATGTTTATCCCGTATTATGCTCCTGTTAGTTCATAGTCCCGAAGCAGCGTCGGCCACAACTCATCAGGGGTCTATTTTTATTATGAATATAATACAAGAATCGGGTCTTTGCAACCATATATCTTAGATCCACAGGATATCCCAAAATGACGCGTGGCATATTGTTCAGGTGTGATAAACTTCGGAGGGTGACGGCGAAAATAAGGGACTTCGAAATGGACTGCAGGCATGGCCCGCACCACCGATAGGCTATAATTTTCGATCCAAAACCAGGTGAGAGAGATATCCCGTTACCGCGGCCAGGTAATATGAAACCAGGCCGGGTCAGGGATATGGTAGCAGAAGGCCGGAATAATAATCACCGGGGCCGGGATGAGCAGCATCGCCCACCGGGTATGAGTCCAACCCAGATACGGCCGACGCCAACATTAATTATTCGATCTTTTCAGCACTTGCACAAATTCTTCCAGACTCTTGGCCAATGCGGCATGTTTGAGCAGTATCTTCAAGAAGCTTAAGTCTTCAAGAGCCGTGGTCGCTGCGACGATTTCTTGGGGTACTTTGCAACAGGCTTTAAAAGGGTTAGCTCAGATCGGGCTGGCCCTTTTTGCCTTCCAAATTGGTTGCGGACTGGTTGCGTCATTATTCCGGGCGCATTACCTACCTATTACGTGCCCGACCGCTGCGACGTCATCGCTTCCGCTCCTTAATAAATTTTCCGTTTCAATAAAT
>JADFYA010000228.1:0-2983 GCA_015233285.1 Deltaproteobacteria bacterium
CAGGCCGGATATCCCTCTATCCGGCATCTGAGACCCTTCCGGGAAGGGGTGGGATACCTATACCCAACGTCCGGCCTACGCCCCGGGAGATTTTCATGGTAATGACATTGACATGTAACCTGTAACATGCAACAAGTAACGAGAACTCGCTGGAGACAATCAATGAGTCAAATTAGGGTGACGGTCTTAGGGGCCGGACCGGGGGGATATGTGGCTGCCATTCGAGCCGCTCAGTTGGGGGCCCAGGTGACGATTATTGAGCAAGACAACCTCGGCGGCACCTGTCTCAATTGGGGGTGTATCCCGACCAAGACGCTCAAGGCCACGGCGGAAGCTCTAGAACTGACCCGGCGCTTTCCCTCGTTGGGCCTTGTGGTGGAAGGATCCATTAGACCGGACATGGCTTTGGTCCAACGCCGCCGGGCCGAGGTGATCTCCCTTCTGGCCAATGGGATCAAGGCGATCCTGAAGAGCTACCGAATTCGGGTGGTCTCCGGAACCGGGACTATTCTTGATCCACACCAGGTTGAGGTGACGGCCGGGGCCGATGGGTCTGAAATCATCCTTTCCGATAAATTGATTGTGGCCACAGGATCCGGACCTATGGAACTGCCGGGTCTGCCGTTTGACGGACACCACATCCTGTCCTCCGATCAGGGTTTGCTCTTGACGGAGATACCAGAGCGCCTGCTAATCCTGGGCGGTGGGGTAGTGGGGTGTGAATTCGGGTATATCTTTCAGGAATTCGGGGCCCAGGTGACTATTGTCGAAGCCATGGACCGGCTGATTCCATTACCTTCCGTAGACGAGAATAGCGCCAAAATCCTGGCCAGAGAGATGAAAAAACGAAAGGTCGAGCTGCTCTTGGGCCGAACGGTGCACCAGGCTGAGGTTACGGCCCAGGGCCGGGTAAAGGTGACGCTGGGACCGTCAGCGACTGAAGCGCGGGAGAAAGAACCGGGGAAGCAGACGTTGGAGGTGGATAAGGTGCTGGTCACGGTTGGCCGGGCCGGCCACGGGGATAGTTTCGGCATTCCGGAGTTGGGCCTGGACCGGGATGGCCGGGGCTGGATCAGGGTGGATGATCATCTCCGGACAAATGTGCCGGACGTTTTCGCGGTCGGGGACGTATTGGGACCGGCCAAGATCATGCTGGCTCATGTGGCGACTACGGAAGGGCTGGTCGCGGCTGAAAACGCCCTGGGCGGAGACCGCATCATGCGTTATGATGTTGTCCCGGCGGCTATTTTTACATCTCCTGAAATGGCCGATGTGGGGTTGACGGAGAATCAGGCTGTCCAGGCCGGGTTCGATACTCAGACCCATGCTTTCCCTTTCCGGGCCCTGGGTAAATCCCAGGCCATGGGTGACATTGCCGGTGAGGCCAGGATCGTCTCAGAAACAAAATCAGGCAAGATCCTGGGCGTACACCTCATTGGTCCCCACGCCTCAGACATCATCCATGAAGGTGCCCTGGCCATCCGGCTGGGGGCCACGATTTTTGATCTGGCCGAGACTATCCATGCCCATCCCACCTTATCGGAGGCTATGTCGGAATGCGCCCACCTGGCCACCGGACAGCCCATCCACTTGCCCAAACCGGGACGAGGGGCCGGAAATTAAAAATGCAGACACCGGCGGGGCCTAACAATCCACGCCTATCGGGGAGGGATAAGGGCTTAGACCATCTGGTTGATCAGGCTACCGGTGGGAATGAGGCTGGCGAGTCGGTTGTAGATCCCCGCACCGGAAGAGAGGTCGGATGACGGCGCGAAATTAGATCTGGAGCCGGTTCCGGACTGACCCGCGGCGGAAGAAGGGGAGGTTGGTGAAGGGGAAGTCTTGGTTTTAGGGGTTTCCGTGGCAATTTTGGATGTGCCGGTCTTGGCTGTCGAGGCAGTGGGACTGGATTCGTGGGCCATTTGGGCCCCCTGAGACGAGGAATCCATTTGCTTGCGGAGCAGTTCTACTCTGGCCGACTGGGCTTTGGCCGCCGCCGCGGCAGCCACCTTTTGGTCCTGACCGGAAGGGTTGGCCGGAGCGAGCGCGGCCCGCTGGACAGTCTCCATTTTCATGATGGTCGCGGCCGGGTCACCCTTGACCGGAGAAGTATCTATGGAAACTTCCCCACCCACGGCATATCTTTGGCCATCCGGCCCGGTCTCGTAGGTGTAGGTCGCCCCGGAAGTGGCATAGGCCCCGGCTGCAGCCATATGGGCCTGCTCGTGAGTTCTGACTTCCTGGTCGCGCTTACGCAACTGCTCGACGACCTGCTGATCCTTGGCACTTAATTGACCGGAACTGGAGCCTTTCTTCTGCTCCTCAGGGGCAGCCTTCTTCTTTCCCGTCAAGGGGTCGGTTTGCCCACTTTTGCTCGATGTGGTCGGGTCGGGAACTGGGTTTGGGGATGATTTTCCTGTGTTGTTAGCTGGTTGGGATGATGATCCGGGAAGGGGATTAGGGAAGGTCTGACTGGACGCACTACTAGCATAGTCATAATAGGCAGAGGTGCTAGTCGATATACCGTCCATGGCATGATCTCCTTCGCCTTTAATATAACACGCTATTCACTGGAAGTCAAGAGTCGTTTTGGCCTAATTATCGATGCGCGGTTTTATTCATGATCAGACCGACCTGCTAAAAAAAATACCGGGCGATCGTCACCCGGTCTATAGAGTCGTTTGTCCAAGGTCAGACTTAATCTATGAGGCATCCTGAAAATCCTGTTCTCTCTCCTCCAGTTCCAGGGCTAAATCCTCCCATTCGGCGGTTAACCGGGCCAGATGGTCTTTGAGCCGGCGGTGTTCTTCTTGGACACCACGGGCCTTACGGCCATCCAGGTAAGTCGCGGGATCGGTCATTTGGCGGTTGATCCGATCAAACGCTTTGGTGGTGTCATCTATGAGCGCTTCCACTTCGGACAGGTGGACTTTTAGGGGACCCACGGCCTGGTGACGAGCTTGCCGGAGTTCGGCTTCCCACG
>JADFYA010000228.1:3080-6256 GCA_015233285.1 Deltaproteobacteria bacterium
TCGGTCATTTGGCGGTTGATCCGATCAAACGCTTTGGTGGTGTCATCTATGAGCGCTTCCACTTCGGACAGGTGGACTTTTAGGGGACCCACGGCCTGGTGACGAGCTTGCCGGAGTTCGGCTTCCCGACGTTTCTGGTCCTTGTCTTTTTTTGATTTCCGGGAATCGATGTCGTTTGGGGGCGTTTCGGTCGGTTCGGGCCTGACTGTAACCACCGGATCGGTTTCGACGGATTTCTGCCAGAGGGAGATAAAGTCGTTATAATTCCCCTCGAAAAGTTCGGTCCGGCCATCCTTGACATGCAGCACCTGATTGCAGATCCGGTTGATGAAGCGCCGGTCATGGGAGATACAGACGATGGTGCCGGTGTATTTATCCAGAGCCGCCTCCATCACCTCGCGAGATGGAATATCCAGATGATTGGTCGGTTCATCCAACAGCAGGACGTTATTGGGGGAAAGAAGCATTTTCATGAAGACCAGGCGGCTTTTCTCACCTCCGGACAGGACGGAGACTTTTTTGTGGACTTCGTCACCGGAAAAGAGGAAACAACCGAGCATGTTCCTGATGGAGCCGATGGTGTGGTTTCCGGCGCACTGGGAGATTTCCTCCAAAACCGTATGGTTAGGCGTAAGCAAATCCCACTGGTGCTGAGAAAAATAGGCTAACTGGACATCAAAGCCGACTTTTCTTTCGCCCCGGTCGGGTTCGATGACGCCGGCCAGGAGCTTCATTAAGGTGGTTTTTCCGGCTCCATTCGGGCCAACCAGGGCCAGTCGGTCTCCCCGGTACACGGCAAAATCCAGGTGCTCATACACGGGCGGCCCATCATAGGTCTTGGCTACGTCTTTAAGCTCCAGCACCACCTTGCCGGACCTGGGTGGTTCCGGGAAAGAAAAAGAGATGGATTTGGTGCTCTGGGGTGGCTCGATCTTTTCCATTTTTTCTAGGCTGCGAATCCGGGCTTGAACTTGCCTGGCCCGGTCCTTGCGAGTCCGGTTTTTGTCGATGAACAGATTGACCCGGCGGATCTCGTCTTGCTGGGCTTTCCAATCGGCCAGTTTGAGCAGAATCCGTTTATCCTTCTCGGTCTCATAATAATCGTAATTGCCGTTGTAAATAATCAGTTGGCCGTTATCAATGGCCGCGATGCGTTGGACCACCTTGTTTAGGAATTCTCGGTCGTGGGAGACGACCACCAGGGCCGAGCGCATGGCCGTGATTGTCTGCTCAAACCAGATGAGCGATTCCAGGTCCAGATGGTTCGTCGGTTCATCAAGCAGTAAAACGTCTGGTTCCGAGAGTAATATCCGGGCCAGGGCCACTCGCATCATCCAGCCGCCACTCAACGTATCCACCGGCCGGTCGAAATCCTTCTCCTTGAATCCCAGGCCCAGGAGCATTTTTTTGGCTCGGGACTCCAGATTGTATCCCCCTAACCGATCAAATTCCTCCAATAGTTCGGCTTGCCGATGGGCTAAGCTCATGATCAGATCATCTTCACCGCCTCGGCTCAAGGCTTTTTGAATATCGGCCAGTTCCGTTTTTATCTCGGTAACTTCCTTTTCGACATTCATCGTTTGGCCAAGCACCGTTTTGCCCGAAAAGATGAGAACATCCTGGGGCAAGAAGCCCAGCCGGATATGGTCGGGTTTGGACACGGTACCCTGATCAGGGGTCTCTTCACCAAGGAGCAGCTTGAATAGGGTTGATTTCCCCGCCCCATTCGGCCCGACCAATCCGATCCGGTCTCCTGGTCTAATGGTTAACCCCGCCCCTTTAAAAAGGTCTTTTTTGCCGTAAAACTTGTAAACTTGACTTATTGAAATCATTAAGTTACCACACTAAAACTTAAGTTGAAGTCCTTTGGAAGATCCGGGCGGGAGGTCTTGGATTCAAGCCGGCCCGGTCATGATCGCAATTATTATATGTATCACATCTTGGGTCACTCATTAATGCCTGCTCGCTCCACCGCACACCCCGCAGCGCGCAACCCGAAACCCAATGTCATTAAGTTAAGGGTGAGAACGTATTGGAACCATGTACCCAGGGTGGCGCTTCGCTGACCCTGGGCTATATTTGGTAACCCCTCCGGGGTATTAGGACGGTGGCCTGGTCAATGGTGAGCTTAACCCCGGCAATGGATTTTCAAGGCAAATCGACTCGTCCCGGTTGGCGAAACCCATTTCCCCGTAGGGGAAAAACAATCTAGCCCAGGGTCAGCGAAGCGCCACCCTGGGTCATGCGAAAACCAAACCGGAAATCTTAACTTAATGACATTGACCCGAAACCCACAACCCGTAACACGTAACCCGCCACGGTTATTTCATCAGAAATGAATCCAGCAGCCCCACCAACTCATTCATCTGTGGTTTGCTGACGTAAGAATCCGCCCCGACACTGTCGCATTTTCTGGCCATTTGTTCATTGATCAGGGATGAAAACATGATCACCGGGAATTGCGTAAGTCGTAATCCTTGCTTGATTTTTTTGCACAGGGTCAGTCCGTCCATCTGGGGCATCTCGATGTCTAAGACGATCAGGTTGATATAATCCGTGATGTCTTTCCGCGCGGCCTCGGCCTGGTCTTTTGTCTTGACAATCCACTTGAAAGCGTCTTCGCCGTTATCGAAAAGAGCGGCCACTTGATACCCGGCCTTAGTCAGAGCTTTCTTCATATAATTCCTGATCATCGCAGAATCCTCAGCCAGGACTATTTTCATCGCCCTTCTCTTGTCGGCCAGGCTTCCTTTAACCGGTATCTCCTTGGAGGACTCTTGGTCGGCATCATCTTCCACCCCGATCAGTTCGGCCATCTTCTTGGGGAAGACTTCACCAATAATGTATTCCAAATCTAGTATGAGTATCTCCGTGTTTTTGACGTGAACGGAGCCGGTAAGTCTGGGCGTATACCCGGCCAAAATGGGGTTCAGCGGTTTAATGTTGCTCCAAGAGAGACGATGGATTTGGAGCACCGCGTCGATCATGAATCCATTGACCATGTTGTTGAATTCGGTGACTAGAACTACTGGGCGTTCAGACCGGACGGTTTCGCCGCGATCAAGGTGCCGGTTGAGGTTGATGAGAGGAATGGTTCGGCCGCGCAGCAAAAACATGCCTTCCAACGATGGTGGAGCATCGGGTAATTTGGTGACCTGTCTATGATCATAGGGGAC
>JADFYA010000229.1 GCA_015233285.1 Deltaproteobacteria bacterium
GAACGGGATAGTGATTGATATTCCTATTTAAGTATTTGATTTCAGAATTAGACACACCCTTTAACTGGAAACTCTCAATCATCACATTCCGCCGGAGGCTTCGATCATATGCCGCCATCCCCCCTTTTTGCGGTTTCTCCGGGCTGTTGGCCGTGACCTCCATGACCATTCGGTACCCGTCGTCTCTCGCCCTCAAGGCCAGGGCCAAGGCGGGCAAGTCTAGAGCCCCGGTCAAATAACTCAGGTCTTCTATGTTAAAAGAAATCTTGTCATCCATTCGATCTAGAATATCAAAGAATTGCTCGGCCTTCAGTAGAACCGGCCGCCAGTCTTGATGGGGATCTAAGTAAAAAACTTGATCATCGATGGTCTCTTGCATGACCATTTGACCATGGTTATGCAGCAGGGCCGGCGAATCCGGGGAAAAAGAGAACTGGCGGCCGTCATAGGTAACACCATGAAATGCCTCTTGAATCATAAAGAGAGTATTCTGTGGTCTGAAGCCAAAAAAGTCTGCCGCGACAAATTCATTTACGATTCTTTCGGCCGATGTCTGATTGACGATGACGAGCATCACCTGGTTGGCCAGGACTTCCGCCTGGTCTAGGCCGGCTTTCCGGGCTAGTTCGGATATCTCAAAGGATATCTGGAGCATATGTCTGGCACCTAGAGACAGTTGGAGCAGTTCCGACGGCGCTATTCTGATATCTTTTTCGACTTCTTTCACCGTGGCGCCCATAAATTCGGCTAAGTTATCAAGAGTTATTGACTCCGCTATATTTATTAAGAATTTTATCCCTAATTTTAGTCTGGTCGCTTCGCCGGCTGCGGCGTGTTCGAAAAGGACTCGGCCGTTAAGGATGGCTTGCCTGGCGGGTTCAAGGTCTTCATTGCTCATATGCCGGGCATCAAGATAGGCCATCCCTTGGGGAGGTGATAATTGATCTAGTCGAGGGTAAACGTTGATGTCATCAATGGCTGCCGCAATTTCCTCCAAAGAAAGAAAAGAAGAAAGCTTCCGGGCAGCCAACCGTAAACAAGACTCTCGATAGGTGGTCAGACTGGACAGGTCTACTTGAAAGTGATCAGCTTGATTCATGCCGTCTCCATAAGTTGCTCGATTAGTCTGGATGCGGTATGGCGACCCATCCAGCGATTTGCCGGCCGGTGTATTTGCCGTGGAGTAACGTTGTGGGTCAACAATTAATTTTCCTTGGATATTTTTTTCAGCAGCGTCGAGGTGGCCTGGCCCAAACACGGTTGGACAAAGATAATAAATACGGTCAGAAAATATGACTCAAGAATCCAGACCAGGTTGGACCGTTTGCCCTGTTCCAGCGCCGGCTCCTTTGGTTGAAGTTAAGACAAATGATCTATCCATGAGTTAAGTTTTTAAGATTTACAGGAAAACAGCATCATTTTCAAGTTTTTTCTTAATATTCTTGACAGCCGATTAAGATGATGGTAATAGCATCCAAGTGTTCGGCGGGACTGTAACAGCGTGGCCGACCCCAGCCGGCGACGATCTCATTAAGGACAAAAATAAAAACAATCGTCATCCGGAGCAAAACAAAAAAATATTGACGCCAGGGTGCAGCCGGCGATAATTACTCGCCTCTACCAACCGCCCCATTAAAACTGGTGGTCACGGTTAATGGTGTTTTTAGTCGCTAGCCCGAATCATGTTATTGCCAGTTCGGGCCGTTAACTCAGTCGGTAGAGTATCTGCCTTTTAAGCAGAGAGTCACTGGTTCGAATCCAGTACGGCCCACCATATTAGAAAACAGGTGTTGATCTCAATAACCTGTGTTATTATATAGGTACGTCCCCATCGTCTAGCCTGGTCCAGGACACCGGCCTTTCACGTCGGCAACACCGGTTCAAATCCGGTTGGGGACGCCAAATCAACCAAACAAATTAACAAGATAAGTTTTTAAAACAACCAGAATCCTTCTGGACATAAAAGCGGACACACAATTAACCCTTGAGGCTCAGGCTTGCAAGGGTTTTTGGTTTTCATGAGGGTCGAATTAAGGCTGGTGCGTAGGCCTCTGCTTCAGGGGCATTTCTTGCGTTTTTTGTTCGTGGACTCCTTATGATCCCCGCCACTCCATACATTCTGTAGATTAACGGGAGTGCTCTATACGAGGGCACCTGGCCTGTGCTTGCTTTTTATGACGGATTCCTGTATAATGTTACTTAATCCTGGCCGGATAATCTCTGGCACACCATGGTTTATGAACGCTTAAGGCCCCTGATGCCGCCGAGCAATATATATCAGACGTATGAAACGATTGAGATGTTAAAAGAAGGGTGGGGAAAACAGTGGATGCCGATGATTCCCAAAAAACGATAGTGACCTATGTCATTTCAGAGGATATCAAAGATTGTCACATAAATGGCGCCTGGGCAAGCGCCGTTGCCGGACGTGACGAGATAACTATATATCCATATTGCGAAAGACCCCCGCTTCCCCAGAGAACTATTTATGATGCAACTGGTGATCCTCCCCAACATGAATTTAGCTGCACGATGGAGCGCCATGTCCAGACTAGTCTAATTATGAACCTTCAGACAGCCATCGGCATTCGGGATGCATTGACCATGAAGATTGATTTCTTGATGAAGGCGAGGGATGATGATGGATTACCTGGGAATGAAAAGGATTGAGTCCACCGATACCAGGAAGCCCTTGGCGTCTTTAAGAGAAAATTCAGTGCCAACCAGCCCCTATCGTAGGTTGGACATATCTGCCGGCGATTCCACGAGCTTTATCAACAAACGAATTGCCAACATCAAGGGCGATCTTGCTAAAATGATCAGTACGTTCGAATGCCCTCAAAAATCTTCTTTTAGTATTGTCAAGATCCAACGTTTGGTCTCAATGAATTTGACCACTCCTTTAGATGTAATTGTCGAACCAGACGGAGACGGTGTTATTGCCAATGCTGTTGATTTTCCTGTGTATGGCTCGGGAGATGACGTCATCGATGCTTTAGAAATGTTGAAGCGAGATATTGAATCCCTGTATCATGATCTAATGGAAGATGACAATCTTGCTTCGGAATGGCTTCAGGTGAAACAATTCCTTAAAGAAAGGATAATTGCTCCCGATGAAAAGCGCCAAGTTTGATACCCACGATATTATAAGAGTATGTAAGAATAAGTTAGATATAACATTTAGAGATGGTAAAGAACAAAATGGCTGGTTTCTCCTCCAAGGGGTCAAAAAAGCCCGCATAACTATTCCGAAGGGGAGAAAACCGGTCCCTCTCAACACATACAAATCAATGGCCAGACAACTGTTATTGTCCGTCGATGAATTCGATGAACTCATAGAATGCACCGTAACAAAAAGAGCATATGAACAATTGGTAAGCGAAAGATAGCAAGGTGTTTTTTCTTCTTCAAGTTCATGGTGCTGAATCGACGATCGGCTTTCATCAGGAGCGCAAGCTTTATTTTTAAAATATGTCGTCTCTGACGTTTCTGTCTCGTCAAACTACCCAATCCCAAACGCCATGACTAAACAATCCATAACAGCATTGACTCTTGCAGCGGCCCTGGCCCTCATCTTACTGGCTGGTTGTGCCAGCCACAAAACTTTGCCTGGTGAGAGTGAAGCAGACACCAAAAGGGGCCGGATGGCGGTTCGGGTGGTCAAGACCGCCCGGAGTCAGTTGGGGAATCATTACAGCGTGGGCGGCACAGGTCCTCAAAAAGGATTTGACTGTTCCGGCTTTGTCCAATGGGTCTATGCCCAACACCGCGTCCCTGTCCCCAGAACCACCGAAGATCAACTCAAGACTGGTGAGAAGATAAAGAAAGATGATCTCCAGCCGGCTGACCTGATTTTCTTCAATATCAACAAAGGGGACTTCTTTTCCTTTTTCCGCAAAGGAAACCTGCATGTGGGACTGTATACGGGAAAAGGCAAATTCATTCATTCCCCCCGGACGGGTGAACATGTCAGGGAAGAATATCTTGAGGAAAAATATTGGGAAAAAAGATACATCGGATCACGAAGAATTCTGAAGTAAAGCCTGGAAGGTAATTAGGCCCGATGCCTGGTCAGTCTTGCCACCATCTGGAGTATATCATTTTCCCGGATCATAATCTGATCTAAAACAGCTTTCCGGGCCAGCGCCTGCGCCAGGTTCTGCTCGGCCAGGGAAGAAAACATGCTCCGATCCCAGAAAAAATATGATTCCTCAAAATAATCAGTCAGGTAACGCAAAATCAGTTCCAGCACAACCCGTTTCAGCCCGGCCACCAAGAATCGGCCGATGGAGTGGGCCAGCTCTGGAACTTCCTTGATGTATCCGGCCAACCCAGCCTCCAGCAAATCTAGGGCCAAAGGCTCTTGACCGGCCTGAGCGGACCAAGATCGCAACCCGTCGGCCACTTCCAACACCGGAAAACCTATATGAATGGTATCCAAATCGACTAAGCACAGGCCCCGGCCAAAGGCATCGAGCAGGATATTCTCCCATTTGGGATCACCGTGCACAACGCCCACCGGACCATAGTTCCGGCCGGGCCAGTCGGCCGGGCGGTCTTGAAGGGCGGCGATAATCTCTTGGACATGCCTATACTTATCAGTATGCAGGTACTTCTTGACAGCCTGCTGAAATTGGACCGCCACCAGCGGATGACCGTGCATATAGGCCGCCGGGAGGACGGAAAGTAACTCGGGTGGGTTGTCACTCATAACCCGGTGCCATTTACCGAGAACCCGGCCGGCTTCGAACACCGTTTTCGGAGTCCTGTCCGGGGCCGGGTTGCCTTGAATGAAGGTCATTACCCGCCACAGTCTGGTCTCCTGATCGGATACGAAGGTCCGCCCGGATCCGGCCGGGACAATTTGAGGGGCCAGGATACCTTTGGCAGCCAGATGATCCGTCACCCGGCGGGCATTCTCAACCACGTGACCATCCCCACCAAAAACGGGGTGCAGCCGCTGCACGACATAGGCCCCCCGGTCCGTATCGACACGCCAGGTCCGGTTGATCCGGCCTCCGGTCAGGGCTTGAGACCTGAGCACCTGCCCCAGGTCGTAATGGGCGGCCAATATTAGGCCGACCTCCCCTATCCGGTCGTCATCTGCGGCGGCCACACGCGGCAATAACAAATCAGGCATAGCGTGATATCATTTCAAGATTTTTTTTATTTTACCGGGGTTTTCAGCAAAAATTCGATCGGCCAGGTGTTCTATGGATTCCTTGACTTGATCGGGCGGCGGCAGGTCAGGCGGCGGGGTCAGGTCAATGGCCTCCCATTTGATATCCCTGATGTACATAGACCGTTCCAACGAGCCAATTTCTTTGGCATCAAAATTTTCTCCTAGGAAATATTTCTTTTCCAACTCGGCTATATCCATCCCTTTGAGAAAACTCATAATACATAGAATATCAAAATCGGCCCGGAACTTTTTGATATTGTAATTCACAGCGGCACAATCTTTTTCTAAATCATGGTACGCGGCGCCGAATTGAGTCCCGGCCAGGCACAGCCATTCATATGATTTAAACAGCAGCTTTTTATACTTACCCCGGGCAGTCAGGCTCCGAACCCGGATTAAACCTATCCGGGGAAAGCCGGGGCATTTGGGACACCGATCATAGAACGGCGGTTCATCTAGTCCTAAAATATTTAGCAAAACATCAAGATATTTTTGTTTCAAAAGAAGGCCATAGATGCGGGCAAATCCATTAATCAGATTTTGCTCCATTTTTTTGATCAACCCGGCCCTTTCATCAATATCCTCTATCTGAGCCAGGGTCAACCGGCGGTTGTACAGGTAGTTCTCGACGACCTCTTCTTTAACCGCCATGGTTAAGGCCGCAATCAGATCATCTTCCGCCATAATCTTACCATCTTATTGAGTTAATCACCCTAGCGGTGATCTTGTCCGGCCCTGGCCGAGCCCACACCGGAGTAACAAAGGATTCAGCCCTGGTTTTATTCGGCTGAGCCCTGCTCTATTTTTTGTTGCCCCCTGGTGCCGCCACCAAGGCCTTGACTTCCCATCGCTCCGTCTTAATGATCACGTCCGTCCCTGGGAGAGCCAGGGCAGGACCGACATAACCCATTCCGACGACCTTGTTTAATCCAGGGATGAAGGCCGCACTGGTCACCACCCCGGCCTCTTTCCGGCTCAAATCCAGGATGGAGTGCCCATGCCTGACGGCCCGGCGACCATCAGTAACAAAAAAAATAA
>JADFYA010000022.1 GCA_015233285.1 Deltaproteobacteria bacterium
CACCCTGATAAATATCGCCCAGGCTGGGGGAGCGGCGCTTCAACTCACCAATTACGGCCAGCCCCTCCTGCCGCAAGGCCCCGGCAAAGTCACGCGTGGCCCGACTGACTTCCTGCTTCCAGCCGGGCAGCGGATAATCAGCCATCCGTTTTTGGACTTCGCGGCACTTATCCGCCGTGATGGCGGCCAATTTGGTTTCTTTAGCCACATTCTCCCGGTAACCCCGGAAGCAGTCATAGGCCCGGCCGTCGGCCACCGCCTCTTTAGCCGCGGCATAGCCATCCTTCAGGTTGGGCACCTGACCGACCAGGTATAGGGCCAAGGCGCTATTGGTCAAGACCAGGTCCAGGTGCCGGGAGGCGCATTCCCCCTGCAAAATCCTCAGGGACATTTCCACATTTAAGTCCCTGGTCCCGCCGCTGACCTGGTCGAACCCGGCCGGGGCCACCCCGAAATCTTCCGGAGTCAGGAAATATTCTTTTATGTCGCCGTCCTTTAATTCCACGATCCTGGTTTGTCCGGTCAGGGTGACATCGTCGAGTCCGTCGTCGCCTCGAACCACCATCACCCGTTTCTTTCCCAGGTCTCTGGCCGTCTCGGCCACCAGCCGCATTTTGTCGGCAAAGGAAACGCCAATGAGTTGATAGGGCGGATTGGCCGGATTGAGTAACGGGCCCAGGATATTGAACACAGTCGGGAAGCCTAGTTCTTGTCTGGCCGGGACAAAGCTCTTCATGACCGGATGGAACTGCCGGGCATAAACAAAGGCCAGGTTATTTTTGACATAGGCGTAAGTCAACAGGTCACAGCCGGCATAAATATTGATCCCCAGGGCCTCCAGTAAATCAAAGCTGCCAAACCGGCCGCTGGCCGCGTTGTTGCCGTGTTTGACCACCTTCACGCCTAAGGCGGCCAGGACGAAAGCCGACAGGGTAGAGGTATTGATCCGGGCTAAACCTGAGCCACCGGTGCCGCAGACATCAAGGGCGTCGTCCAATTCCAGCCGCTCCGGCATCTGACTATAGAGATAATTGACGAAGCCGGAAAGCTCTGCCGCAGTCAGTCCCTTGGCCTGGATTAATGATAACACGGCCGTCTGTTGCGGTAAGGTTATCCGGCCGGCGACGGTCTCCTCAAGGAAAGAGCTGATGTCTGATGTGGCCATTTCCTGACCACGAAGCAGGTTGGCGACGATATTCTTGTATCTGGACATGATGACGGACCCCTGGTTAAAGCAGTTATTGGGTTTTAATGCGAGCCGGCTTCGGCCATATTGGCCATTTTCCGATTGATCAGATTTTCGATGATCTTGAACCCATTGCGGCCTTTCATGGTCAGGATCGACTCGGGATGAAACTGGACGCTCTCAATGGGTAGGTTCTTGTGCCGAATGCCCATGCACAGGCCTTCACTGGTGGCGGAGATGTTAAAACAATCCGGCACCTCGGCTGCGGCCAGGGAATGGTAGCGTCCAGCCAAGAAGTCCGGGGCCACGTTTTTGAAAATGGTGCGGCCGTCGTGATGAATGGTCGTGGCCTTACCGTGGACCGGCCGGACAAATTGCAGGCTGCCGCCGAAATATTCAATAAAGGCTTCATGCCCCAAGCATACCCCGAACATGGGGATGGACTCGTGCCACCGGTCGATAATGGCCATCATGTTCCCGGCCGAAGACGGGATCGAGGGACCAGGGGAAAAGACTATCAGCTCGGGTTTGATTTTATCCACGTCGGCCGGCGGTAAAGTATTCCGGTAGACCGAGACTTCACATTCCAACCGGCGAAAATAATCCACCAGATTGAAGGTGAAGGAATCAAAGTTGTCGATTAACAAAATCCTATTTATCTTGTTCATATGGATACCCCAGTCGTCCCATGAATTGAATCCTGACTCTTCCGGTTCCGCAAGCCTATGCGCCCTCGGCGGTTTGCCGTATGGGCCGGGCAAGAATTCGAGCTAACCCACGTCCGCCTCCAAAAGAGACATGAAGGCTGCGGCCTTGTTTAAGGTCTCCTGGTATTCTTCGGCTGGAATTGAATCATAGACCAGGCTGGCCCCGGCCTGGAAAGTCAGGCGGTGATCTTTGATGTGGGCTGTGCGGATGATGATGCCGGTGTCCAGGTCGCCATGTAAGGTCAGGTAGCCGACAGCCCCACCGTAATAACCGCGGCGGATTTTCTCATGCCGCTCGATGATTTGCATCGCCGCCACCTTGGGTGCTCCGGTCAGGGTCCCGTTGTTCAGGGTGCTGACCAGGGCGTCGAATGCCGTCAGTCCGTCCCGCAACCGGCCCGAAACATGGGTTACGGTGTGCATCACCCGGGAATATTTTTCGACGAAGCGATAGTCGCTGATTTCCACTCCCGGCTGACAGACCCGGCTGAGATCGTTCCGGGCCAGATCGACCAGCATGTCCAGCTCCGCCTTTTCTTTGGGGCTATTAAGCAATTCCAACATGTTGTCGTGATCTTCGATAGGATCCCGGCCCCGCGGTTTTGTGCCGGAAATCGGCCGGATGTGGACGATGCCGCCCTCACACCGGATCATCATCTCGGGCGAGGCGCCCACGAGCTGTTCATCGCCATAATCCAGGTAAAAGAGGTAGGGTGACGGGTTGGCCGCGCTGTAACGTAGATATAAATCATAGGGGTGACCGTCGAACCGGGCCGTCAGGGAGTTGGCGAAAACGACCTCGAAGATTTCGCCTTCCATGATATATTTCCTGGCCTGGGTGACCAGGTCTTCGTATTCCTGACGGGACAACAAAAATCCGGCGTCTTTGATTCCGGCCCGGTCCATTTGCCCAACCGGGCGTTGGGTTTCTTCAGCCAACCGGTCAATCGCCTCACCGGCTTTGGTCTGGCTGGAGCGGAAGCAAACGATTTCAGCTTTTTCCTTGAGATGATCAAAAAGGATAAAAGTGTCATATAATGAAAGCCGGAAATCCGGTGTCGGGCCGGCCGGCAGACTATCCCCGATGTCTTCGAAGAGTCTGACAAAGTCGTAACTAAAAGCTCCGTATAGCCCCAGCGGGCCATTCAACTCGGTCTGGAATTTTTCGAGAACCAGACGGACCACCTGGGCGATATTTTTTTGTTTGGATCTTTCGCGTTCCTCGATGCAAACGGCCTCGCGGTGGACCACGCCCTGGACCAGGTGGCCTTCCGGGGCCAGATAGATTTCATCCACCCAGTTGAAGTCCGCCTGGTCCAGGGCGTTGAGAAATATCCGGCCGCGGTCATTAAAGCTCCGGATCGAAAAATTGTCGTCTTTGCCCATGATTTCCAGGACCGGATCAACCCCGATAAGGCTCATCCGGCCATAGATATGCGAAATGTCTTTGGACTCGAGCAACACCTTCCGGTCATAGTCGGTAAAGATGGCGCCGAACACGGTGGCGCATCCCCGGTAGGGAATGTCGGCCCTACCTTGCACCAATCTCACCGGTCCGGCTTGGATCTCCTGATATATGGTCATGGTCCAGTCAACTTTCTGATTGAAGGTTAAGCGGATCTAATACAATACGTGGACGTTGGCCGGGGCTTCGAGCATCTTCAGGGCCTCTTCTACTGAGGCGTTTTTATGGACGACCATGGTCAAGGCAGCCATAATCCGGGTGGGGTTGCGATGCTGGAAGACATTGCGGCCGATGGACGTGCCGGCCGCTCCAGCTTCCATGGCGCCCTTGACCATCTCCAGGATTTCCCGGTCGGAGGTCATTTTTGGCCCGCCCGCGATAACTACCGGCACATGGCATCCCTGGACTACCTGGCTGAAAGATTCCGGATCACCGGTGTAAGGAACTTTGACCACATCGGCGCCCAGTTCCGCACCGACTCGAGCCGCGTGCTTGATGGCCATTGGGTCGTATTCATTTTTGATCTTGGAGCCGCGGGCGTAAATCATGGCCAGTAAGGGCATACCCCATTCCGTGGCAATTTGAGCCACTCTTCCTAAATCTGTGAGCATTTCCCGCTCATGACCGTTGCCCACGTTCACATGGACAGACACCCCGTCCGCACCGAGCTTCATGGCTTCTTCCACCGTGCAGACCAAGGTCTTGGCGTGGGGTTCGGGCGACATGGACGTACTGGCCGACAGATGGACGATCAGTCCCATATCCGGTCCGCTTTTGCGATGGCCCTGGGCCACGATACCTTTGTGGACGATTACGGCGTTGGCTCCGCCGGAGGCTACCTGAGACATGGCCTCTCTCATGTTGACGATACCATCGATAGGTCCGGAGCTGACGCCGTGGTCCATAGGAACGATAACTGCCTTGCCGGTCTCACGACTGATGATTCTTTCGAGTCTGATTGCCTTGCCGATCATTTTCTGGTCTCCTTATGGTTGATAAAACTTATAGTGATGAGTGATGTCGTAAAAGTCATTTGGGCGATGCCGAAAACAAAAAAAGCCCTGGCTGGTTTGTCCACCCAAGGCTTTTTTTCTTAACTTTCCGAATTCAGCGCAAGGGCGGACTTATACAGGTATAAAAATAAAAAAAGAATCCCCACCAATAGGTATAGATCGAGTCGCCGGCCTGCTCGATTGTTGATATTGTTGGTTGGGATAGTTCCATTTTTTTCATTTTTATATCCGGGTGCCCTGACGATGAGAGGGGCTGGTTAAATCTTGGTCCATAAACCAAAAGAGCCGCAGGTTTGTTTACCCACGGCTCTTAGCTTGTCAATTTGGTTCGGCAGCTACCGGTCCATGGGCGAAGTTCTCCCGCTAAAGTAATAAAAGAAGCCTTGCCAGGACACGTTGATGGTTAGAATGTGGTTGCTGCTGATCATGATGATTTTCTTTCTTGATGGATTGCTTAGGAGGTCATATCCAAATTTTAGGGGAGTATACGTGAGCTGTTTTCGGCTGTCAAGAAAAAAGTTCATGTGAGACGCCGATAATTTTTAAAAGAGGCACCGGACTAAAAAATCTATTCTCTGGGCCTGACAACCCAGATGCTCCTTAAAGGCTGATTCAAGCTTTTTGACTTCTTTCATGCGGTATCTCCTTTAATTGGAAGTGATAGCGCATAAGATTATAATATTCTTATAAGGGGTAGCTTTGTCCAAGGTCCAAATTGAAGAAGCTCACAAAAAGGACAATCCGAATTCTACAGGTCGGTTTCTTTTCGGGTTGCCTTTTAGGTGTCTATCTGGTACAAATATCGCTGTGTTTGGACATAAATCGTTTGGACCGGGTCAGGTTAGCGGGTTAATTTTCCTTTTGCCATAGCTTGATTTTTAACTTTCTGTTCCAATGCCCCCACTGGAATCCGGCATTCGATTTTCAATCGTCGACGTCTTAAGCATCAGAAAAGGAGAGACCATGGCCAAAAAGACATATACCCCACCCAGGGTCGTTGATCTTAGTCTCGAAAACCTCACCGGCATCGGGGCCACAGCTTGTAATAGCGGTGGCAACGCAAACAACTCTGCTGATTGCGACCTCTTCGGCAACGGTGCCTCTAACTCGTGCAACCGAGGAAACGCCACTGGTGGCTCATGCAGTACACAGGGTTACGGGCCCAGCTTCGCCGGAGGTTTCTGCGCCGTCGGACCATCCCCGGTCACGAGCACACACGGATTCTGCGGTCCTGGGAGCGGCACCACCGGGGCTGGAGATCTCTGTGCCACCGGAAACTCCGCCGTGTACTCCTCATCTAATTGTGTGGCCGGAGGCGGCGACTCCAGTAGTAATACTTGCGAGGACGGAGGCGCCAACGCCTGGTGCATCTTTGGCACAACTCAGTCGGGAGTTTCTTGATCGATACCAGCAGCCGGGATACCCCCCCAAAAAATACCAGTCATTAGTGCCTATAGAATGTCCGGCCTGGCCAACGCATGAGATATTCTAAATGGCTTCGTCCAAATAAGCTCCGAGGGGCTAACCTGGTCAGCTCCTTTGGGGACTTCATTGCCTTTTCTTTAACAAAATAATACTTCAAATAAAATTCGTCGGTTGTCCTGATAGGAAGCACTATTTAGATTGAAATAGCCCGGAAAGTGCGTTATATTGCCGCCGCAATTTCAACTCTAAACCAATGGAGAAACCTGGCGAAAAAAAATACACAGAAGGTGTCTTCACCATCGCCCCGGATAAAATCATCACCACGTTCAACCGGATGGCGGAAGAGATCACCGGCATTCCCCGTGCTGATCAAGAACCCTTCCTGAGACGACAGCGGCGGCAGAATAGGTGAATTTTCCTTCTTTTATTTGGCCTGCCTCTGACTGCCGGAGGCAAGAAAAGCTGTTGTGTGATAATACATATTATGTCATAATAAAGAAAAAAAGGAGGTGAATTATGTCAGTGACTACCGCTAATGCAGTGGCCGATTACATTTTATGCCATCCGGACAGGCCAAATGATCTATCGAACCTAAAAATGCAGAAGCTTGTTTATTATGCTCAAGCCTGGTTTTTGGCTCTTTATGATGAGCCGTTGTTCGATGATCGTTTTGAGGCTTGGATACATGGGCCGGTGCAACCTGAATTGTATCAGCGGTTCAAGAAGTATAAGGGGGGAGCGATTGCCGAGACGCCGGATTGTCCTGTTTTCCCAGATGAGTCGGTCTATGAGCATCTTGATGAATTGATCCGTGTTTATGGCCATCTGTCGGCCTACGAATTGGAATGGAGCGTTCATTCAGAAGACCCTTGGAAGAATGCTAGGAAAGGGTTGCAGATTGATGAATCTTGCAGGAATGCCATAGACCATGAAGACATGAAGGTGTTTTATCGGAATGATGTTGCCGACCAGGAAAATTAGCCATGGCCAAGAAGAAGGCTCTCAATAAACGAATGGAGCTAAAGAAGCGAAGTGGCCCACCCGGCCTCTCATTCTCTTTTAAGTATCTTGATCTGCAACGAAAAGGCGAAGATTTCTCTTTGTCTAATGCTCAGCCTAACTACTTTGAGGTATTGTTGGCCCGGTTAAGAGACATGAGCGGAATTTCCGTAGGTGAGTTTATGTCTGGCCGTTCAATGCGGTCTCACCCAATCGACTGGTTATCGACGACACGGCCTGACGGATTTAATTTGAATGATGATCTAAAAGAATTTGGGGCATGGCAATTTCAGGTAACGGGCAATGCTCACGGCCGGGTACATGGTCTTTTGATTGACAATGTGTTTTTCGTCGTTTGGTTAGACCCGGATCATAGGCTATACAAGTGATCGGTGGAGCCACCCCTACCTCTGGCCGGGGATGATCCCGGTCTCTTCCTGTTTATCGGGCACGCAATATATTGAAGAGTTTACTTCGTGATCAGTTGAACCACTTTGTCTTGCTGCGGCTTCAACAACCCGGCGCTGCTCCGGGCTAACCTGGTGCGCTCCTTGTGAACTATATTTAGAAGGATTGAGGCCACGGCCCTGGTGTAGGACAACTTAGCCAAATAATTCGGCAACCCCGACCTGGGGACATGGCCGCCAAGATGACAGACGATAACCGATGGAGATATTATGCTGAGAAAGAGAGCCACGGCCCCGTTTGACTTTCCTGATGATGACGTTCTCGTGGCCAAGCCGCGCAGCGGCATGGGATACTATATCTTGTTTAAGCGGATGATCGACCTGTTACTGGCGGCCATATTATTGCTTCTCCTGTGGCCCCTATTCGGGCTCATTGGGCTGGCCATAAAGCTCGATTCCGCCGGCCCGGTTTTCTTTGCCCATGAACGGGTGGGAAAAAACGGCCGGTTATTTAGGATGTACAAATTCCGGTCTATGCACCTCACGGCCGACCCTTACGCCGTCAGTCCCCTTAATCAGGAGGACCCCCGGATCACGGGTGTGGGCAAATTCATCAGAAGACTTTGTTTAGATGAATTACCCCAACTCTTCAATGTCTTAAAGGGTGACATGGCCATTGTCGGGCCGCGGCCGGAGATGCCGTTCATTGTGGCCGAATATAATAACATCCATATGGAAAGGCTTAGGGTCTTACCGGGGATGACCGGATTATGGCAAATACATGGAGACCGTAGCCAGGCCATCCATGAAGATATCGGTTATGACCTGGATTATATCAAAAGAATGTCTTTATTCCTCGACGCGACCATCCTCGTAAAAACAATGCTGTTTGTACTAACGACAATTAAACCTGAAAAAAAGGAACCGACTCACCCCGATTGAGGCCGTTCCCATTTATTCTTCTATATTTCAACAGTTGAAATTAAGTAAATCAAAATAAACAAGTTGTATTAGGAGGAGTTCCCATGACCGACGTTATCACCACCCCCCGGCCCAAACCTATGATCGTTTTGCGCGAAGAATTTGACGACTGGGCGTTGCTGTTCAATCCGGACACCGGTAAGGCCGTGGGTCTGCCCCCGACCGGTGTGACCATCTGGAAATCCCTCACCACAGGCCAAGATTACGCCGGGGTGGCGGCCGCCGTCTCAGCGGAGTATGAACCACTGCCTGAAGATTTGGACAAAGACATCAGCGCTTTTTTTGAAGACCTGGTTCGGCTGGGATACGCCGAATATACGGCCTAAGGAGCCATTAAATGGCAGAAAACCGCCGACTAATGAAGACGCCCAAAAGCGTCGACATTGACATTACCTCCCGGTGCAACCTCCGCTGCAAATACTGCTACCATCGGACCAGCCCGGCCGATACCGGGAATGAACTGCCCACCGCTGACTGGCTGGAATTTTTCCGGGAGCTGGCCGAATGCGCGGTCATGGACGTGACCATCGGCGGCGGGGAACCGTTCATCAGAAACGATCTGCCCGAGCTGGTCGACGGCATCGTGGCCAACCGGATGCGATTCTCCATCCTGTCCAACGGCGGGTTGATCAAACCTGAGGTGGCCAAACATCTGGCCGCGACCGGCCGGTGCAACTACGTCCAGATCTCGGTGGATGGGTCTCGTCCGGAGGTCCATGACCGGTTTCGCGGAGCAGGTGCATTTGAAGGAGCCATGCGCGGCCTCCGCATACTGCAAGAAGCCGGGGTCCATGTCACCTCCCGGGTGACCATCCATAAGTACAACATCGCCGACCTGGAAAATATAGCCCACTTGCTGCTGGACCAAACCGGGATGGGCTCCTTCTCCACCAACAGCGCCAGTTTTCAAGGCCTGGCCAGGACCAATGACGATGTCTTGTTGTCTCCGTCCGAGCAATGTGACGCCATGATCAAGATTTTGGACCTGGCCAACCGCTACCGGGGCCGGATCACCTCCGCCGCCGGTCCGCTTTCCCTGGCCAAAGGCTACCAGGAGATGGAACAGGCCAGGCTGGCCGGACGGGGCATTCCCGGCCGCGGCTTTCTCACCGGGTGCGGGTGCATGTGGTCGAAACTGGCCGTCAGACCGGACGGGACCTATGTCCCCTGCGGGATGCTGTCCCACATCGCTCTGGGCCGGATCAATCAGGACCGGCTGATAGATATCTGGCAAAATCATCCCGACTTCCTCCAGCTCCGGGAACGGTACAAAATTCCGCTGTCCAATTTTCCGGAATGTGCTGACTGCGCCTACCAAATGACCTGCACCGGCAACTGCCCAGCCGGCGGATACGCCCGGACCGGGGAGGTTTACGCCCCTAATTCGGATGATTGCTTGAAACGGTTCTTAGCCGACGGAGGCCGGTTCGTCGCGGTTCCTTAGCGTGTTACGTGTTGCGAGTTGAAAACCACCACCCTTGGTCGACACCTTAAAATAATGGCGATACCAAACAAGCCTCAAGCGGCCTATCAGGCCAACCGGGCGCGAAGTCTGGGTTTGGAGACAGCGGATTATTTCTTATCGATTGAAAGGACGTATTTAACTGATGACATGCACTGCACCTGACCTGACCGATGAAAACCGGACCCTACCGGAAGCGACCGAACCGCAGCCCCAAGTGCGGTCCTTTCCTCTGGGGACTTTGTATTTTTACCTGACCGGGGACTGCAACATGGCCTGCCGCCACTGCTGGATCGCCCCAACGTTTCAGAAGACCGACCGGTCCGAAAAAGCGTTGCCCCTGGACTTGTTCAAAAAAATTATCACCGAGGCCAAAGAAATCGGTTTGACCAGTGTCAAACTGACCGGGGGAGAGCCTTTTATTCATCCCGACATCATCAGCATCCTCAGGTTTGTCCGGAACTCGGGACTGAACCTGAATGTCGAATGTAACGGCACCGCGGTTACGCCCCATATCGCCGACCTGGTTATTTCCTGTAAAAAACCCTCCATTGCCGTGAGCATCGACGGATCAAGGACCAGCCACGAATGGATGCGGGCCGTGACCGGCTCCTTTGACCGGGCCTCCCAGGGCGTCCGGTTTCTGGTCGAGGCCGGTATCCGGCCCCAGGTGATCATGTCCGTGGCCGAACAAAACAAACACGAGATCGCCGAACTGGCCAGGTACGCTAAAGACCTGGGCGCGGGTTCGGTCAAATACAATTTCGTCACCCCCACCGCCAGAGGCGAGGCCATGGCCAAGGAAGGCGGGACCGTCTCGGTGGCGGAGCAGATTAAGCTCTCCAACTGGATTCAGAACGACCTCAAGAACGAAATCGGCATCCCCCTGATGACCAACCTGCCGTTTGCTTTCCGGTCTCTGTCGTCCATGTTCGGGCCTCAAGGGAACTGCGGCCGGTGCGGTATCTTCAGCATTCTTGGAGTGCTCCACGACGGGACGTACGCCCTGTGCGGCATCGGGACCAGCGTTTCGGATCTTTGTTTCGGCAACGCCCGGACCGATCAGATCAAAGACATTTGGGAAAAAGCCCCGGCCCTCAATGAAATCCGAAATCATCTGCCCAAGGAATTAAAAGGTATCTGCTCCCGGTGTCTGGTCCGGAACGTCTGCCTGGGCCATTGCGTGGCCAACAACTATTATGTAGAGCAGGACCTGCTGGCCGGCCACAAATTCTGTCAGGACGCCGTAGACGCCGGGGAGTTTCCGGCCACCCGGCTGGCGGAGGGGCAGGTCAACTAACGGGTTGCGTGTTTCGGGTTGCGTGTTTCGGGTTGCGTGTTGCGGGTTGCTGGTTTCGGGTTGACAACCGTCACCCTGGGTAGATGGTTGCAATACGCTCGGAGTGAGTTTGAGAAGTAACCGGTCACAAGCAACCGGCCGGATGCTTTCGGAAGCGTCGAGTATAGCCGTGTCAAGTATATCGGCCTGCATGATTGGAGGGCAGTTGACCGGAAGTGGGCGAACTTGTGGATCAGAGGAAGTCAAAGGTAAAAAAAAGCAAGGCCAATAATCAGGAGCGGACGGCTACCCGAACCTGGCCGGAGCCTCGACCGGTGGATAACCTATTTTCAGAGCCGGTAGTTTCGGCAAAGCCGACCAACCTGATCAAGATCAGAAGGGCTAAAAGGTCAGATGCTTCCTTCGTGGCAGACCTGGCAGGGAAAGTCCTTTCCGAATACGGCCTTTATGATAAATGTCTGCCCGACTGGCTTTTTCTAGACGGGATCATCTCCTTGATCGCCGAAAAAAGAAGGCGGCCTGTCGGGATGGCCATCATTCACCTGCCGGACAAAACGGACAACCCCGGTCTGGGGTTTATACTCTATATCCTGGCCATGGCCGTTTCACCCACTTTTCAACGACGCGGGGTCGGTCAGGCCCTGATGCGGTGGATTATCAACTACGCCGTCAAAAACAAATTCGAATATATCGTCCTCCATACCGCCGTTGCCAACCACCAGGCCATTAACTTTTATAAAAAATACAACTTCGCGGTGACCAGGCTGGTTCGGCATTATTACCCCTCCGGTCAGGATGCCTTTACTATGTTTCTGACTTTGGATTGAGCGGGTCGGGGTGGCTTGTCCGAAATACGGGTTTCCGGCTACGGGCGGGTGGTTCCGGCCGTCAACGCCTCGCTCCGCTATTAATTGGTCTTACCTGGTCGATTTTTTTGGGGCCGGCCGGGGTTGGCCAGGGAGGTTCAGGGAGAACCCCTTTCTTAAGAGTAGGTCCCCATTGTCTCTAAGCACATAGAAGACAACCTTGGTCGGGGTACCCGTTGGAAGGCGGATAAAGGCATCGGCCACCTTGTAATTCTGAACGGAGTAATAATCCCCTTTGTGGAAGTCGGTGGGCTGCCCCTGGCCCGCGCTTAAGGGAGGAAACCAGGCGCGGATATGGCCGTCACCCTTCCGGGCCTGGACCAAGACGAACAAACGACCGGTCAGCTTTTCCTTGTGATGAGTATTGACCAGGGTGTAGGTGATGGTCAGTCCGCTCTTGGGAGTATATGAGAATCGTGGAGATTTGACCATGACCAGGGGGGGCCCGGGAGGGGTTTTGGCGCCTTTGAAGTAGTCCTGTTTAGGGATTGGCCTGGCGTGGGATTCCGTGGGGCGCGAACTGGGGCTGCGTTTCTCCGGTTTATTTTTCACACTGGGGGCCGGCGTCGGTGGGACGGGAGTGGGGGTGACGTTGACTTGCCTGAGCCGGTCGGACGGGGAGGCCTTGGGTGTGACCAGATATTTTATTTTTGGGGTGGCCTTCGGAGTCGCTTCTGGAGTGGCCGATGGCGCGACCGAGGTAATCTGGGGTGGGGCCTCTGATGTGTCTGATGTCGCGATGGGCGTTGCCGTGGTCTCGGTGGTTGCCGTCTCTTTGGCCCAAGTCGACCGGCGTTCCGCTGGTTTCTCATTATCCAGTTCACCGCTGGTGCGGATCATAAAAAAAATGCCCAAAAAGATGATTACCACCGCCAACACGGCGTAACGAATGGACCTCTTTGTCCGGCGATTCTTCATATTTCTCCTGGTAGACTTTTTGATCAGAAAGGCGCCAAAGGTATAGCCGAGAAGACAAAGCGTGATGATAATTGCGTAGCGAGACATCCACATTCCTCCTGCCCTGAGTCATCTCCCCAGATATCTTAGAAGCCAGGTTAGATTATTAATTATGGCAATATATTAACCGGTTACTGGTTGTTCGTCGTTTGTTGCAGGTTGTTTTCCAATCTCATTGACTTAAGGGGCAGGGTAATCGGATCTGATTTTAAGACGATTAGCTCCCATTATTGGATTCTTATATCTATGTGCTAAATTTGTCAAGCCAAAATGGCCTTGACCAGGCAGCTCAATGAATTTGGAAAAACGAAGATGACCCAGGGATGAAATGATAATACAAAATAAAAGGAATACCAGCCCTACCGGGTCGAATCATTAAATAAGCCTGGGTCGCCAGGGGCCGGCCGGCAATAATTTTTGGTTGACGATTTTGGAACGGCGTGCTATGTAGTAGCCCGCGAAGGGGCCTATCCCTAGAAGTTCCAGGGCTAAAGCTTCGGCCGGATTTGGGTTGGTCAAAAGGGTTTCCAGCGGTTACCGGAGGCGGGGGAAGAAATGGCCGTCCGGTGGCGGCTTGAAACAACGACCTGAATCATGATGCCGCCTCCAGCCATCCCCCGGCTATCCGCATGGCTATCCTAAGGGTAGCCGGACAAGGCGTAAAGTGACACCAAGGGAGTTATCAAACTATGGACAGACTCACCTATCCCGGGGCTATTTCCCTGAATCAAGCCCATATCCCACATCAGGGGTGTTCCGATTGCATCTGGTTTGAATGGGATGAACGGCAAAGCCTTTGCCTGAAGCGATCCCATATCATCTGCCCGATTCATGCTTCGGAGGTCTTCGGGCACCTCAGTCTAAGGCAGGAAATCCGGAAATAGGATCAGCCGGTTGTGCCCATTAGATTTGAGAACGCAACGGTAGAAAAGGCGAGCGCAATGCTCGCGGGTGTTTCAGGAGAGAAGTCTTCGGAGTCTGCCCCCACAGGTGCTGCCGTCCCCTTACCTGTTACCTGAGAGTCTTAAGCGCTTCCGTCGAGTGATTCAGGCGGTTTCCAATCAAAAGGAATAACAATATTAAAGGTAGTACCTCGACCGACTTGAGAATCAACTTCAATGGTCCCGTGGTGCATTTCAATGATTCCTTTCACGATGGATAATCCCAATCCCGTTCCATCGGTCTTGGTGGTGAAAAAAGCGTCAAATATTCTATTCCGAGCTTCCTCAGACATCCCCGGCCCGGAATCCCTGATGGACACCAATAAATTCCCGTCCTGCTTCTTTCCGGTTATCCACAACTCCCCACGCCCGTTCATGGCCTGGACTGCGTTTAAAATCAGGTTAAGGAATACTTGACCAAGGCCGTCCATGTCGCACCAGACCATCAGAGGGCTGTCCAACTCCTTGTGCACCTCGATATTATACTTAATAGAGTTTTGAACCAACAGCAAGGTACTGTCAAGGGCTTCGTTTAAATCACCGAGTCTTGGCTCAAAGGTATGAACAGGTTTGCTTAAGCTTCTGATGCTCTTCATCAGATGCACGACACGCTTGACCCCGTTTTTGATCAGGGCATCAAAATTAGTCATCTTCGTCCGGACATCCGTCGCTCCCGCTTGGGTAGCAACCCTCTCAATCCGTTCTCTTAGCCATGAAGGTACTTCAGCCTCCGCCATGGCCTTCTCATAATCATCAATAAGTCGCCACATCCTCATTCGTTCCAGGCTGCTCATCTCAGTGGCGCAAACAATAGCTGTCAAGGGATTGTTGATTTCATGAATTATTCCTGCAGCAACCTGGCCTATCGTGGCGATCCTTTCATTTTTTAAGTACTGTTCTTGCTTTCTCACGCTTTCCAAGACTTCTGAACACGTTTCAAGCAGCAACCGCAGGAGACTGATTCGATCATCATCAATGGGGGGGGGTAACTCCGGGACCAATATGAAAAAGTTTTCGGACGCATCTTCCAAGGGCAGGAGCATGATCTCATTGACCTGGGAAACACCTTCGGCTTCCGGCAGATATTGCCGAATCTTGTCTACCAGAGAATCAACCTCCGAAGATGTCAGGTCTCCAGCCACTATTTCCACCTGAACCTGGTCCCCATCCAGCTTGATTAGGAATCCCTTGCCCGCATTTACAAACTTCAGGACCTCATTGAGGATGGCTGAAAGCACTTCACTGATGGAGGAAATGATCAGAGTTTTCAACCGCCTGACTGAATCCAGTAACTGTCTCAGGTGTTCCCGGTGTCTTTCCGATTTCCGCTCCAGGTCCCATTTCTTGACTAAAGACAAGGCGAGTTGTTTTATCTCATCGGGGTCAAAAGGCTTTTTTAGATACAATAACCTCTCGGGCGATCCCACTTCATTGATAATCTCCCTTCTTTCTCGGTCCGAGTACGCGGTCACAATAATGATTTCGATATTCTTATCAATGCGGCGGATCATTTTGGCGGTTTCGACACCGTCCCAACCTGGGGGCATTCGGATATCCACAAAGGCCAGGGCAAAGGGACAGCCTTTTTCGACAGCTTCGGTTACTTTTTTGACCCCTTCTTCACCCTGGAGTGCCGTGGTTACTTCATACATTTCTTGTTCGGTTTCCTCGGGCTCAAGAGGCCCGTCAAACAGTTCGGCCTCCAACATCGCAGCCTGTTTTTGAAGATCAAAGATACTGTGTTTGGGTGGCATCAATATTGATAAGTAGTCTTTTAGAATAGCCTCCTCATCATCAATTACGATTATCCGCCTATTCATGACCCGCTCCCGTTGAGACCGGCAATTTGATAATCATACGAGCCCCCTTACCTAAACCGTCGCTTAGTATTTCCATGGATCCTCCCTGGGCCTTGATGTAGTTCGCCGACGCGTGAAGGCCGAAGCCGGTTCCTTTACCTTTGGTAGAATAATTGAATCTGAAGAGGTGTTCCTTATTATCCGGCAAGAACCCCACCCCCGTATCGGAAATCACCACTTGAATGAAATCTTCTCCGTCGCTTTCCATTACCAGATCGCTGATGGAGATCCTTTTTTCGTTTTCGGGTGGGGCCATATCTATGGCTTCATAGGCGTTTTTAATGACATTTATCAGAAGCTGCACCATCTTGTTTTTATCAAGAAGAACCGTCGGCAGTTGCTTGAGGTAAAGCTCCACCCGGATGCCCCGTTTCGCGATGAAATCCGCCAGTATCTCTAGAGAATCATCAAGTAAGTCGTTGAGGTCTACCTTGGTCTCAAATCCTTTCAGACCGGCGTATTTTTGCTGAATAGCGATAATCTCCATGACATGGTCCAGCCCCTTCCGGGCCGATTCCAGATTGGCTTCGAATTCGTCATTCTTCTGACGACATATTTTAATCGAAGTGGACAGGAGACGCATCAATTTATCTTTCCGGGCCCGCATGGGTTCATTTTCTTCCGGAACTATTTCCGGTGATTGCATGAGACTGTAAACCTTTTCCAGCGACTGGACTTCCCGCACTTTTACAATTTGCTCGAGTTGGTATATTTTCACATTGATGGAGTTAATCACATTACCGATATTATGTAAAACTGAAACGGCAATTTCAGCCATCCCGGCTTGATGTGCATTTATCGCCAGTTGACCTCGAGTCTCATTTAAGCCCCTGATGGTCGAGGAAAGTTCGTCTTTGAATTTCGAGAATTGTTGTTCGAGAATAACCAACTGGTCTCCCTTGGGCACATCTTGAGGCTGGATGTTCAGGAAGTCCTTTGAGAAACTGATAATCTGCCGGGTCAACTGCTGGATATGCCGGGTGATCCAAAACATGATCCCAGCGAAGGACAAAACGAACAAGAAGAATAGGATCGTCCGTTGGAACCGCTCCGTCTTCACAATAGTGTCGGTCATCTTAACAAATTCCGACTTTGACATGAGGGAAGTGAACTGCATGGTCAGCTCGGAACCGCTTCCGTCAAAGAAGGATTTGCCGATTATCAAATAACTTTTCTTCACCTCATCAAGCGGCATTCCCACAGGCAGGTTGTCCGGCTTATTGCTGGCCACGATCTTGGGATACTCTCCCGCCACCAGCGCCACGATTCTCTGACTTGTCCTCGATCCCTGGGAGGCGTCCACAAAATTATCATTCAACCGGGTGGCAATTATGAGTCTGGCCACCATTCTTCCTGTCTGGTCTTTGACGGATTCCGAAGCCACCAGGAAAGGGGCGCCGTCAAGGGAGGTCAGGATACTTTGTTCATCGCTGATCCGAATAAGACGAACGGATGGGTGGAGAAGCGACTGGGGTGGTTGGTCCGGCCATCCTTGATAAATCTCTTTAATCCTCCCCTTGCCGTCGATTAGAAGTGCGTAATGGATGTGAACAAGTTTACGCATGATCGCGGCATCGGGCAGCCATAATGGTATCTCGTGCCGGTGCATTACCGGTGCATCGCCGTCTAAAGAGAAATCGTCATGGAGGACATGATCCAGGAAGCTCTTTTGTGACACGATCAGCTTCAGTGTCTGCCGATATCCAGCCACATAGCCGTCGAAGCGGATCCGGTCCTCGTGGGCCTGGGTGTGGAGCATTTCCGTCAATTGGGCATGGGAAATATCCTTGAGTGTTTTGGTGAGGACAACATCCTGCACCCCCCACAGTATGATGCCCACAGACAATGTAATGAACAGCATTTTCGGCGTCAGGGGTATTTTGCTGACCCAGCTTCGCGTCATTATGGTTCCGCTCCCGTTACATCTGCCCGTTATGGCCTGGCACCGGTTCCCCGATTAGTTCATTTTCTTTGAACTTCCATCCTGCTTTTTTTAAACGGCTGACGGAGACGAATCCGAATCTGTCCGGGTTGAGTTTCTCAAATTCTTTTATCATATAACTCACCAGGTTCCGGGCATTCTTGTTTTCGACTCCCTTCCCCGTCCAGATAGTGAGATTGTAAGTCCGGTAGAAAGGATATTTTAAGGCAGCCAGCGCCTTGGAATCCGTCGGACCGTATCCGTCGATTTTTATCGGCTTGACCTTCCCCATGTTTTTGTTTTTTTCCACCATGGTCATGACCTCCCAGCCGATGGCGCCTTTTGCCCCGGCGACTTGAGCGATCATGTCCGGGATGGACCCGACCTCGGAAACGTAGGGACTAAATTTTTTGCCGCCGTCATGCAATAGCCGCCAATGTCCAGGGTTTTTGGGACAATGGAGCCTGGCGACCGCCTTGATGGCCAGGTTGGACCCGGGCTTTCCAGTTTGGGCCTTTAACTCGGACCAGCGGAATAGTTTTCCGGCGTAGATGTCTCTCAACTGCGCGCTGGTCAGGTTGTCTATGGGGTTGTCCGGGTTGACAAAAAAAGCCTTGGACACAATCCCCATGGTATAAAACTGCAGGCCGGGCAGATGTAACGGGAGCGGAACCATAATGACGCGAAGCTGGGTCAGC
>JADFYA010000230.1 GCA_015233285.1 Deltaproteobacteria bacterium
GTTCCTTAGACCGGTACAGCCGCTGAGACAGGGCCCGGTAAAGAATTTGATTGACCAGGCTGCTCTTGCCCGAACCGGACACCCCGGTCACACAGGTGAAACAACCCAGGGGAAACTTAACGTCAATGTCCCTGAGGTTATTTTCCGCGGCCCCAACAATCTCCAGCCAACCTTTCTGGGTCTGCCGTCTTCGGCCCGGCACCGGGATAGTCTTGCGTCCGGCCAGATAGTCCCCGGTCAACGAGTTCTCATCTGCCAAAAGCTGATCCGGCGGGCCGCTGAACACCACTTCCCCGCCATGGACTCCCGCGCCCGGCCCCATGTCCACCACGAAATCCGCGGCCATGATTGTATCAGCGTCATGCTCCACCACTAAAACGGTATTACCCAGGTCCCGCATGGCCTTCAGTGTTTTCAGCAGCCGTTCGTTATCCCGCTGATGCAGTCCGATGCTGGGTTCATCAAGAATATATAGGACCCCGACCAACCGGGAACCGATCTGGGTGGCTAACCGGATTCGTTGCCCTTCGCCGCCGGACAGGGTGGCCGAGGTCCGGTCCAGGGTCAGGTAATTCAGGCCCACGTTATCCAGAAAATCCAGCCGCTCCAGAATCTCTTTGGTTATCCTCCGGGCCACCTCCATTTCCTTCGGAGTCAGTTCGATCTGCCTGAAAAATTGCCGGCTTTCCGTGATAGTATGACGCGAGACCTCATAGATGGACAATCCATTTATCTTCACGGCCAGGCTTTCCGGTTTCAGCTTGGCTCCGTGACACTCGGGACAGGGGCGGTTGTTCATGTATTGCTGGATTTCTTCTCGAATGGCCTGGGAGTTGGTTTCTTTGTACCGGCGGTTAAGATTGTTGATAACGCCCTCAAAGGGACGGGTATATCGGTACAGCCGCTCATCTCCGCCTTCCCTGGAAAAACTGAACTCAATGGGAGTGTCTCCTGATCCGGTCAAAACAACCGATTGGGCCTCCTGGCTGAGCTGTTCGAACGGGATGTCTAAACTAAATCCGTAATGCCGGGATAGGGCTTCCAGTGTCTGGATGAAATAATCCGAGCTCTTGTTCTCCCAGGGTACGATCGCCCCTTCCTTCAATGACAGATGCGGGTTGGACACAATGAGTTCCGGATCGAAATACATCATCGCACCCAGACCATCACACTTGGGACAGGCGCCTTGAGGATTATTGAATGAAAACATTTGAGGGGTCGGGTCGGGACAACTGACCCGGCAAACAGGACAGGCCAGTTCCCGGCTGAACAAGATATCTTCCCGGCCGTCTTTGTTAATCTTGATTAACCCCTCCGACAGGGATAAAGCCAGTTCGATGGAATCCACCAAACGTTCACGAATCCCGTCCTTGACCACCAACCGGTCAACCACGGCCTCAATGTCGTGCTTTTTATTTTTATCTAAAGGAATGTCGTTATCCAGAGACAGGATGTGTCCATCCACCCGGACTCGGACAAAGCCCTCTTTCTTCAACCGGTGGAAAATCTTCTGGTGTTCCCCCTTTTTCTGTTCAGTCAGCGGGGCCAGAATGATAATCTTCGTGTTTTCGGAATAGGATAATATGGTTGAAGCAATTTCTTGCACACTCTGAGAAGAGATGGACCGACCGCACTTGGGGCAATGAGGCCGGCCGGCCCGGGCAAACAACACCCGAAGATAATCGTATATTTCCGTAACCGTACCCACCGTGGACCGGGGGTTCTTACTGGTTGTTTTCTGTTCGATGGAGATAGCCGGCGACAAACCTTCAATGCTATCCACATCGGGCTTGTCCATCTGCTCCAAAAACTGCCGGGCGTAGGCCGAGAGAGACTCCACGTACCGCCTCTGCCCTTCAGCATAAATGGTGTCAAAAGCCAGGGTGGACTTACCCGAGCCGCTAAGTCCCGTAATAACCACCAACTTGTCACGGGGAATGGTCAGGTCTATATCTTTGAGGTTATGCTCTCTGGCGCCTCTAATAACTATCTTATCTTGCATATTGTCTGGTCTATTCTTTTCCAACCGCGTCGAGGTTGTTTAAGGGCCGGCGTCTTCTGTTTTCGGCCATGGTCACGGCCATGCTCATGGCGGCCACCAGACTCGACTCGTCGGCCCGGCCTGTTCCGGCCAGGTCGTAGGCCGTACCGTGATCCACCGAGGTCCGAATGATGGGCATGTTCAGGGTCACGTTGACCCCGTCTTCAAAATGCAGGAGTTTAAAAGGAATCAGACCCTGATCATGATACATGGCCACCACGGCGTCGAATTCACCCCTGGCCGCCCGGTAGAAAATCGTATCAGCCGGCCAGGGACCGGATACGTTCATCCCTCTTTCCCGGCCCATAGATACAGCCCGGCCAATAATATCCATGTCTTCCCGGCCGAAAAGGCCCTCTTCTCCGGCGTGCGGGTTGAGACCGGCCACAGCCAACCGGGGCGCGCTAAAGGCAAAGTCCCGCCGGAGCGCCTCCCAGGTGATAATCATCGTCTCCAGCACATTCTCAATGGTCAAGAGGCCGGAGACGTCTCTTAACGGCACATGGATCGTGATCAGGGTCACCTTAAACGATTCCGTGGCCAGCATCATGACCACTTTGTCCGTGCCGGTGAGGTGGGCCAGGAACTGAGTATGGCCCTGATAATGGTACCCCGCCTGGTTTAGGGTGTGCTTGTTGATCGGGCAGGTGACCACGGCCTCGACCCGGCCGGCCATAGCCGCCTTAACCGCGGCCATAATAAACTCCGCCGAGTCCTTACCGGTCGCTACCGCCGGTTTGCCGGAAAGAAAATCCGACTCTGGGGCGGTCCCCAGATCGACCAGGGCGACATCAGAACCGCCTGGCGGTATCTCCGCGGCGTCATGGGTTAAAGAGAAAACCAGACCGGTCTTGAGAATTTCTTCGGCCTTGACCAAAGCGCCCCGCCGGCCGAACACCACGGGCCGGCACCCTGCCGTCACCTCTGGACGGATCAAGGCTTTTAAGATTATCTCCGGCCCGACTCCAGCCGCGTCCCCCATGGTCAGGGCAATCACCGGCCGGATAGATTCATCCTTACTCTTCATCAGGGCCTCCACCCTCGTAAATTCAAGCACTTCAGACATAAACAATATGCCGCCGGAACAATTGCGGCCAGGCCCTCTTGGCGGCGTGGATTTCGGGCAAAACGATATTTTAGGATTAATTCCTCCCGAAGTCAAACCAAAAGGCGGCCCCACCAGAATACCGGTCGAAAAACTGTCTTTACCTTCAAAAAGATATTTGCCTTTTTGAGCCCGTTATAATATCATCCGTCATTCCAGCATGGAATAAAAAGCTGAATACGGAAAAGAGAAACGAACTTCGTGGCGCCCTCTTGTTATTTCCAGCGACGCAAAAAATCTTAAGATTCCTCACATCCGCTGGGCATGACAAGGTACAAATCATGTTTTTTTGGTTGCGGCCCAAGGCCCTGCCGTGTATTAACCCCACCCCAAAGAATGAGGAGTTGTTATGAACGGACGACGATACGGATGGTGCTTAATGGCGGCTTGGGTCATGCTGGCGACTTCGGTCCTCGGATGCGCCACCACGGAAAAACTCACGCGTGATTTTTTTATGAAAGACAGCGGCCTAAAAAGGAAACTGGCCGTTTTAGCGGTTACAGATCCTTTACATCCCAAAGACAATATCCTCAACATCATCGCCGATGAGATGATTAAGCGGGAGCTTCAACAAAACAATCGGCTGATCCTGGTCACCGGAAAAACCGTAGACCAAATCCAGGAAGCGGAATACGGCGGAGGGGCCAAGGCCGTCATGAATGAGGCCAGGGTTCAAGGCGTGGATGCCGTCATGATGGCCAATATTGCCGATTTTGAAATTCAGAAGGACCTGACCGGCATCATCGGCTTCCGCTCCGAGACACCCATCCTGACCATCACCTTGAAAATACGAGTTACGGCCACGGAAGACGGCACTCTTCTGGTGGATACATTCCGAAGCGGGCAGGTCAAACTGGCCGACTACCCGGATAAGACACCGAATAAGTTATCTTCTTACCCCAAGAACAAATTCATCGACTGTCTCAATCAGGCTATCACCGGCCTAATGCAGGATTTGGCCGAAGCCGTAGCCAACCGACCTTGGGTAGGTTTTCCCAGCAAAATAGACGGCCAAAGAGTGAATCTACAGGTGGGGCAGGATGTGGGCCTGGCCACCGGGCAGGAATTAACGGTGATTCAAAGAGGCCCGGAAGCCAAATCAGTTGATGGAAGAATTTACAACATGACGGGCAAAGCCATTGGTACGGTAAGGCTGGCAGAGGTGGGAAGCAATTCTTCTCAGGCCCAAGTGGTCAAGGGTGGCCCGGTGACAATGGACTGTTTTTTTAAGACTCGGGATTAAACGCGGCGCCAGCGGCGATGATCTCTCGAGCATGGGCCAAAGTGTTGGAGGAAGAGCCGGCCCCGCCTAACATCCGGGCGATTTCCTCTATCCTTTCTTCCTTGTCCAAGAGCTTGACCGTGGTCACCGTCCGGCCGGCACTGGTCATTTTTTCCACTCGAAAGTGAGTCTGCCCGTAGCCGGCGATTTGCGGCAGATGAGTGATACACAAGACCTGATGGTAGTTGGATAAGACCTTAAGTTTTTGTCCGACAACACGGGCTGTCTGGCCGCCGATGCCGGTGTCGACTTCATCAAAAATCAGGGTTTCCACCGCGCCCTTCTGGGCCAGGGCCTTTTTTACGCCCAGGAGAATACGGGATAGTTCCCCCCCGGATGCTATCTTGGCCAGCGGCTTCAACTCCTCACCGGGGTTCGGAGAAATAAAAAATTCTACTTCGTCCATTCCTTTTGGAGTGAGGTAGGCCGGAATGGCCCAGGAGGGGCCGGTGTCCTCCGGGATTGGGTCGGGATCCCCAGGCCGGTCCTCAAATCGAACAGCAAAGACCCCTTCCAGCATCCCCAATGACCGTATTTCCGATTGGACAGCCTGAGAGAAATCGATAGCTGCCGCCAAACGCATTCGAGACAATTCTTCGGCTAACGACACCGCTGCCTTGAGTTCCTTCCTCCATTCAGCATCCAACTCCGATATCTTATCCTCTCCTCCAGCCAGGTCGTCCAGCTCCTGCCGGGTAGTCGAATGAAAAGACAGGACATCTTGCAGGGTGGGGCCATATTTTCGCTTCAGCCGGGTCAAGACGCTGAGACGTTCCTCCGCCTGCTCCAATCTCTCGGGATTAAAGACAATTGTTTGCGAATAATCACGCAGATAGGCGGACACATCCTCAACCTGATACCGGGCCGACTCCAGTTGCTCGGATAATCCGGTCATAGATGAGTCATATTCCGTTATCTTCTCCAGGTTTCGTCCGGCTTCGGCCAGTTGTTCCATGACTGAGCCACCTTGATCATAAAGCAATCCCAGACACCGCAGGGTCAGGTGATTTATCTTCTCGGCGTGGATCAACCGGTGACGTTCTTCTTCTAGTTCGTCGTCTTCATTTGGCCGGACACCGGCCGAATCAATTTCCCGCAGTTGAAAGGATAATAAATCCAACCGATCGGCCTGCTGATTCCGGGCCGCCACTACTTTATTTAGCTTGGCCGTAAGAGTTTGCAGCCCGTTGTAAGTCTCTCGGACCCGGCTTTTCAAAGGCTCGGAAGCGGCGAACTGATCAAGGATGTCCAGATGATTTTCACTATTCAAAAGGGATTGGTGCTCATGTTGACCAGAAATATTGATTAAAGCCGAGGTGAGGGTTTCCAGCATGTTCAGCGTGGCGGGTTGTCCGTTGATGTATGCCCGGCTGCGGCCGGTCCCGGATATGACCCGCCGGATCACCAGGCCATCCGAAAAATCCAGGCCGAGATTTTCGACAACTGGTCCCAGGGCCTTGTCATCGTCCACCAGGAACATGGCCTGCACTTCAGCCGCGTCCGCCCCTGACCGAACCATATCCTGGGTGGCCCGCCCCCCCAAAATCAAATTAACCGCACTGATGATAATGGACTTTCCGGCCCCGGTTTCACCGGAAATGACATTCAACCCTGATTCAAAGGCCAAATGAAGACGGTCGATAATAGCCAGGTTGGAAATGACAAGTTCAGATAGCATGGGTAATAATTTACGCCCGTTTATTTTGTCGTTACATCGTTACAAGGTGGCCGCGGGAAGCTCAATAGTAAAAGTACATCC